>CAXTDH010000314.1:0-4661 GCA_964242405.1 uncultured Rhizobacter sp.
GTGCCGTCGCAAACAACCGAATCAGCGTCGATCATGGCTCGCCCGGCATCATTTACTACCGTACTCCTCGTGTGCGGAAATTCAGGGGGTCACACCGGAGCCGCACGAGAGCCGTCGATCGGCGCCCGAGCCCGAGCGTCGGGAGGAGCCTTGTGCGACCAGCGCCTCGGCCAGCAGCGGTGCCTGCCGGCCATCTATTGTCATGCCGTCGGCACCGACCATCTCGACGTATTCCGGGTGGACGCCGAACATCGGCCCGCCGACCAGCACCGCGACATCGCGGTTGCAGGCCACATGCCGGACCGAGCGAATGATGTCTTTCAACGCGTCGAGGTGGATTTCGGCGGCGAGCGAGAAGCCGACCACATCGAACCACTCGCTGCCGACGAGCGAGCCGGCGTGGTCGCCCGGCACCCAGGCGCCGCCGGCCACATCCCAGCCGGCGCGCCGGAAGAATTCAGCCACCATCATCAAGCCGAAGGTGTGCTGCTCGCCCGGGCTCGGCAACAGCAGGATGCGCCGGCCCTCGTGCGGGTGTTCGACGCCACAGCCGAAGTCGGCGCTGAGTTCGCGCAGCACCCGCTGCAGCCGGCCCAGACCGACCGTCACATCGGCGAAATTGCAGAGGTCTTCCTCCCACAAATGGCCGAGGTAGCGGGCCGTCGGGGCGAGCAGCTGGACATAGATGGCCTCGATCGGCACCTGCCGGGCACGGTAGGCGGCGATCGCCGCGAAGGCCGCATCCTCGTCGGCCGACAGCGCCAGCCGGGCGAAGTGCTCGACTTCCGTCGCGGTGATCGGCAGGCCGGTGGCGTCGGTCGGCTCCAGTGCCCGGGGCAGCGCCCGGTGGGCGATCATCAAGCGGGGGATGATCTCCCGCTCGATCGTCCGGGCGAGCTGCAACATCCGCAGGTCGTTGCTCGCTTCGGCCCGCGTCGCCGCGGAAAACATGTCGTCGCACGGCAATGCGGCACCGGGGCCCGTCCCCTGCACCTTCGTCGAACGTTCCTGCGGCAAGCTCTCCATCGAGGTCTCCTCGCGTCGATCCACGACCTGGTCGGGATCCTGATCGCGACCGGGTCGCGGTCGAAAAACCAGAGCGCCGACGTTCTCCGCCTGAGCGCCGCTGCCGCAGCTCCACACCGTTCGACAGCTCCTGCGACCGAGATCCGTCGCAACGGCCCCGAGTCGGTCGTGGTTTTTTACAGGCGCAGCCATTTGCGGTCAATCGGGATGTGCATGAAGGTCGAAAACTCGAAGAAGTGTCAGACCGGACGCCAATATAGTGTCCAACTTGATTGACGTCTAGACCAATTGACAGTTAAGTTTGTGAGGTCTAGATTACGTGCAGACCGAACCGACCGCCATGCAAACGACCGATCCCAGCGGACCTTCAAGAACGTTGCTGTACAGCCCGGAGGAGCGCCGCCGCCGTGACGCTACGGCCTGGACGCTCGTACAAGGCGTGCTCGCACCGCTTCAGTTCCTGGTCTTCCTGGTGAGCCTGACGCTCGTCCTTCGCTACCTCGCGACCGGCGAAGGCCACGCGGCCGCGACCGTCTCGATCGTGGTCAAGACGCTGCTGCTCTACACGATCATGATCACCGGCTGCATCTGGGAGAAGGTGGTCTTCGGCCGCTACCTGTTCGCGCCGGCGTTCTTCTGGGAGGACGTCTTCAGCCTGGGGGTGCTGGCCTTGCACAGCGCCTACCTGATCGCCCTGGCGGCCGGCTTGCTCGATGCACGCGACCAGGTGTTGCTGGCGCTGGCGGCGTATGCCAGCTATGCGATCAACGCGACCCAATTCCTCTTGAAGCTGCGGGCCGCACGGCTCGACCAGGCACGGCTGGAGGGCGCCCGCGCCAGGCAGGAAGCACCCGACGCCGCCGTTTTCGCGCGACTCGACGGAGCGGCCCGATGAGCACCGTGGTGACCATCCATCCCGCCGCCTCGGGCTGCAGCGAGCCGTCGGCGCTGCCCGGGGTGATCCGTGAACGCGGCCAGCGGGAGGTGTTCTGCGGCCTGACCGGCATCATCTGGCTGCACCGCAAGATCCAGGACGCGTTTTTCCTGGTCGTCGGCTCGCGCACCTGTGCTCATCTCATCCAGTCGGCGGCGGGGGTGATGATCTTTGCCGAACCGCGCTTCGCGACGGCCATCATCGACGAGCGCGATCTCGCCGGCCTGGCCGACGTCAACGATGAACTCGACCGCGTCGTCACCCGGCTGCTCGAGCGGCGGCCGGAGATCAAGCTGCTGTTCCTGGTCGGCTCCTGCCCGTCGGAGGTCATCAAGCTCGACCTTTCGCGGGCCGCGACCCGGCTGTCGCGCGGCTTCGCGCCGCACGTGCGGGTGCTGAGCTACTCGGGCAGCGGCATCGAGACCACCTTCACCCAGGGCGAGGACGCCTGCCTGGCGGCGTTGGTGCCCGGGCTGCCGGCAGCAGCAGCAACGATGGTGCCCGGGTTGCCGGCGCCAGCGCTTTCTTCCGACGATGCGGCCGGACACCAAGTGCCTGCCGTTGCAACCGACGCCGGGGCCGGGCACGAAGCACCTGCCGGGTTGCTGATCGTCGGCGCGCTCGCCGATGTCGTCGAGGACCAATTCAGCCGCCTCTTCGATCAGATGGGCATTGGCCCGGTCCGCTTCTTTCCGCCACGGCGGGCCGGCGCGATGCCGGCGGTCGGCCCCGGCACCCGCTTCCTGCTCGCCCAACCCTTCCTCGCCGACACTGCCCGCCTGCTCGAGGCGCGCGGCGCCCGCCGGCTGGCCGCGCCGTTCCCGCTCGGCGTCGAAGGCACGACACGCTGGCTGCAGGCGGCCGCCTCGGCCTTCGGCATCGGCGCCGCCGTGCTCGACCGGGTGACCGCAGCGGCCCGCGAACGGGCCAGTGGCGCGCTCGCCCGGCACCGCGTCGAGCTCGCCGGCAAGCGCATCTTCTTCTTCCCCGATTCGCAGCTCGAGGTGCCGATCGCCCGGTTCCTCGCCCGCGAACTCGGCATGCAGCTGACGGAGGTCGGCTCGCCCTATCTGCACCGCCAGCACCTCGCCGAAGAGCTGGCGTTGCTGCCGGCCGGCACCGTGCTCTCCGAAGGCCAGCACGTCGACAAGCAGCTCGACCGCTGCCGGGCCGCCGCGCCCGATCTGGTCGTCTGCGGGCTCGGGCTCGCCAACCCGCTCGAGGCCGAGGGCTACACGACCAAGTGGGCGATCGAGCTGGTGTTCACCCCCATCCAGGGCTATGACCAGGCGGGCGACCTCGCCGAGCTGTTCACCCGGCCGCTGCGCCGGCGGCTGCGGCTGGTCGCCTGACGCACGTCCTGCCCAGCCCCTTTTCCAGCGAACCCCGATGCAACTCACGCTCTGGACCTACGAAGGCCCGCCGCACGTCGGCGCGATGCGGGTCGCGACCGCCCTGACCGACGTGCACTACGTGCTGCACGCGCCCCAGGGCGACACCTACGCCGACCTGCTGTTCACCATGATCGAGCGGCGGCAGAAGCGCCCGCCCGTCACCTACACCACCTTCCAGGCGCGCGACCTGGGCGGCGACACCGCCGAGCTGTTCAAGAATGCCGCGCGCGACGCCTACGAGCGCTTCAAGCCGAAGGCGATGATGGTCGGCGCGTCGTGCACCGCCGAGTTGATCCAGGACGACCCGGGCGGCCTCGCCAAGGCGCTCGACCTGCCGGTGCCCGTGGTCGCGCTCGAGCTGCCGTCCTACCAGCGCAAGGAGAACTGGGGCGCGTCGGAAACCTTCTATCAGATGGTTCGCGCGCTCGCGGGCCCACACGCGCCGCGCCCGGGCACGGAACGCGCGCCGCGCGAGGCGGGCGTGCGGCCGCGCTGCAACCTGCTCGGCGCCACGGCGCTGGGTTTCCGCCACCGCGACGACGTGCGCGAGATCACCGCCCTGCTCGACCGGATCGGCGTCGACGTGCAGACGGTCGCGCCACTCGGCGCCAGTGCGGATGACCTCGCGCATCTGGGCGAGGCGGATTTCAACGTCGTGCTGTATCCGGAAGTCGGCGCGCTGGCGGCGAGCTGGCTCGGGCGCAGCTTCGGCCAGGCGGCGACGAAGACCGTGCCGATCGGCGTCGCCGCGACCCGCGACTTCATCCGCGAGGTCGCTGCACTGGCCGGCATCGACCCGGCCGTGGCACTGCGCGCCGCGGAGGCCGATTCGCATGCGCCCTGGTATGCCCGGTCGGTCGACTCGACCTACCTGACGGCCAAGCGCGTCTTCGTCTTCGGCGACGCCACGCATGCCATCGCCGCCGCCCGCATCGCTGCCGACGAGCTCGGCTTCACCGTCGTCGGCCTCGGCACCTACAGCCGCGAGTTCGCCCGTGACGTGCGCGAAGCGGCCAAGCGCTACGGCATCGAGGCGCTGATCACCGACGACTACCTCGAGGTCGAGGCCCGGGTGGCCGAGCTGCAGCCGGAACTGGTGCTCGGCACGCAGATGGAGCGCCACATCGCCAAGCGCCTGGGCGTGCCCTGCGCCGTGATCTCGGCACCCGTGCACGTGCAGGACTTCCCGGCCCGCTATTCGCCGCAGATGGGCTTCGAAGGCGCGAACGTGCTTTTCGACACCTGGGTTCATCCGCTGATGATGGGCCTCGAGGAGCACCTGATCGGCATGTTCCGCGGCGACTTCG
>CAXTDH010000315.1:0-4659 GCA_964242405.1 uncultured Rhizobacter sp.
TGCCGCATCTCCTCGCTGCAGTGGTGGCGTCGTGGTGGCGACCGTCAGACCTTCTTGTTGGTCGTCACGTCCCAGCCACCGATGACTTCGCCGCCCAGCGAGCCGTCCGGCTTCTGCTCCTTGTACTTGAACTCGATCTTGCCGAAGGCGATCGACACCTGCTCGGTCGGGATCAGGTCGGAGCCCGCGGCGCCACCGTTCTGGAAGCCGGTGATGAGCAGCGGCGACATCACGACCGTCAGGAACTCCTGCTGGTCCTTGCCGGCCTTGCGGCAGACGAGGGTGGCCGTCTTGATGTGCTCGCCGGTGGCACAGGCCACGAGCAGCTTGGCCGAGGCCTTGTCGACCTTCTTGACGAAGTGGAAGTCCTGCATCGCGACCTTGCCGCTGCCGGCGCCACCACCGCTGCTGAACGACGCCGAATTGGCGGCGCCGAAGGAATAGGACTCGACCTGGATCTCGCCCTTGTGCTTGTCGTCGGTCGACTCGCCGTCGACGCCGTCGATCTTGAGAAAATAGTCTACGCTTGCCATGATGGTTCACTCCGGTGATCAAATTCGTCGTTGGATTCGGATTGCGGCGGCAAAGACGACGTGCAGTGCCGGCCGCGGTGTCAGCCTCAGTCCAGGTTCTTACTGATTGAGCTCAGGCCACTTTCTGGGAAGGCAACTTCGAGACGAGCCGCAACGAGACCGTCAGGCCTTCGAGCTGGTAGTGCGGTCGCAGGAAGAACTTGGACGAGTAGTAGCCGGGATTGCCGGGAATCTCCTCGACCGTGACCTCGGCCGCCGCGAGCGGCTTTCTCGCCTTCACGTCCTCCGACGAGTTGGCCGGGTCGCCGTCGACATAATTCATGATCCATTTGTTGAGCCAGCGCGACATGTCGGCCCGCTCCTTGAAGCTGCCGACCTTGTCGCGGGCGATGCACTTCAGGTAATGCGCGAAGCGGCAGCAGGCGAACAGATAAGGCAGCCGAGCTGACAGATTCGCGTTCGCAGTTGCATCCGGGTCGTCGTATTCCGACGGCTTCTGCAGCGACTGGGCGCCGATGAAGGCCGCGAAATCGGAGTTCTTGCGGTGCAGCAGCGGCATGAAGCCGTTCTTGGCGAGCTCCGCCTCGCGCCGGTCGCTGATTGCGATTTCGGTCGGGCACTTCATCGCCACACCGCCTTCGTCGGTCGGGAAGGTGTGGGTCGGCAGCCCTTCGACCGCGCCGCCGGATTCGACACCGCGAATACGGGTGCACCAGCCGTACATCTTGAACGACCGGTTGATGTTCGTCGCCATCGCGTAGGCTGAATTGGCCCAGGTGTAGGCGGAATGATCGCCGCCGGCCGTCTCCTCCTCGAAGTTGAATTCTTCGACCGGATTGGTCTTGGCGCCATACGGCAATCGCGCCAGGAAGCGCGGCATGGCCAACCCGATATAGCGCGAATCCTCCGAATTGCGCAACGACCGCCAGGACGCGTATTCGGGCGTCGTGAAGATCTTCGTCAGGTCGCGCGGATTGGCCAATTCCTGCCACGAGCCCATCTGCATCAGGTTCGGGCTCGCGGCGGAGATGAACGGCGTGTGGGCGGCGGCTGCCACCTTGCTCATCTCGCCGAGCAATTCGACATCCGGCGGGCTGTGGTCGAAGTAGTAGTCGCCGACCAGGCAGCCGAACGGCTCGCCGCCCATCTGGCCGTATTCCTCTTCGTAGATCTTCTTGAAGAGCGGGCTTTGATCCCAGGCAGTGCCCTTGTACTTCTTGAGCGTCTTGCCGAAGTCGAGCTTCGAGATGTTCATCACGCTGATCTTCAGCGTCTCGTCGGTCTCGGTGTTGTTGACGAGGTGGTGCAGGCCGCGCCAGGCGCTCTCGATCTGCTGGAAGTCGGGGTGGTGGAGCACCAGGTTGACTTCCTCGGAGAGCTTCCTGTCGATCTCGGCGATCATCGCCTCGATCGACATCAGCACGTCGCTGCTGACGAGCGCCGTCTGGGCGAGCGCCTGCTGCGCGAGCGTCAGCACCGCCTGCTCGACCGCCGATTTGGCGTCGTCGGACTTCGGCTTGAACTTCTTGTTCAGCAACGCGGCGAATTCGCCGCCCTGGTATTCGATGCCCTGCAGCGCAGAGCTCGGGGCGAGGGTCGATTCTTCAGCCATGGGGTGATCTCCGTGGGGCGTGAGGAGCGCTGGCGTCAGCGCGGCGAACGTCGGGCGGCGGTGGTCGCGTCAAAACGTGGCGGACTCGGATCAGGCCGCATCGGCAGGCGGCTTGGCGGCGGAGGCCAGCGAGGCGAGCAGCGCCTTGTCCTTGATGACATCGGCGATCAACTGCTCGGCGTCGGTCTTGCCGTCCATGTAGGTGAGCAGGTTGGCGAGCTGCTGGCGCGCCTCCAGCAATTGACGCAGGCCGTCGACCTGCTGGGCGACCGATGCGGGCGAAAAGTCGTCCATGCTCTTGAAGGTGATGTCGACCGCCAGGTTGCCCTCGCCCGTCAGCTTGTTCGGCACCTGGAACGCGACCCGCGGCTTCATCGACTTCATGCGGGCGTCGAAATTGTCGACATCGATCTCGAGGAACTTGCGCTCCGCGACCGGCGGCAGCGGCTCGGTGGGCTTGCCCGACAAATCGGAGAGCACGCCCATCACGAACGGCAACTGCACCTTCTTCTCGGCGCCGTAGAGTTCGACGTCGTATTCGATCTGCACCCGCGGCGCGCGGTTGCGGGCAATGAATTTCTGACTGCTGGTGGCCATCGGCTCGCTCCTTGGATGTGGTGGGCGCGCTAGGCGCCGCCGGGACTGTTGACGACTGTTATCAGGACTCGTGACGACTGGGCTGCGCGACTACTTGTCATTCCACCGCCGGACCGGCCAGCTTCTCGATCTGCCCGAGACCGTCGGGCATCAGGTCGCGGATGATTTCGAGGAAGTTTTTCTTCTTCATCAGGCGCTGGGCGCGTTGAATCAGAAGCGGTGCGGGATTGGTCGGCTCGTTGCGCTCGATCCAGTCGCAGACGCGCTCCAGCGCGCGAATCGCGTCCTCGCGCGACTCGATGGCGCCGCTCGGCTTCCGTCCCGCACCTGCGGCCGGTGCAGCGGCATCGGCAGGCTGCGTCGACATCGCAACCGCACCGGCTCGCGCACCCGCCTCGGCCACGGAGCGCAGCAGATCCACGAGCGGCGTCAGATCAGGCGAGCGGCCGGCGCCTAGCCGGGCGTCGAGCGCCGCCGCCAGCGCCTGCGCTGCCACCAGGCCAGCGGCCATCGAGGCCGAGAGCGCCGGTGACCCGGCGAGCGCCGCGGCGATCGCAGGCAGCGCGCCCTCCTGCGTCGGCACCGCCTCGCCGGGCCGCGCCTCGGCCCGGCCGAAGGCCAGCTCGATCTCGCGGACGGTGATCGAAGCGCGTACCGGCAGCAGCGGTGCGGCGCGCAGATCGTCGAGCCCGGCGGCATGGTGCAGCGGGTAGAGCGCATTGAGCCGCGAGGTCGGGTCGTTGCCGTCGCTGGCGTCGAGCGCCGGGTGCACCTCCTCCCAGCAGCGCTCGACCAGGCCGGCGAGCAGCTGCAGGCCGCGCACGGCGCCGATGACGCCCTCCGTCCGGGCGGCGCTGCGCGTCAGCCAGACGGCGACCCGCAGGTCACGGGTTCGCACCGCGAGGGCCAGCGCCTGCTCGCGCACACCGGCCCAATCGGCCGGCTCGGCGGGGATGACGGTCGCACCGTACTGCCGCTCGGGCTTGCCGGCAGCGGCCTCCTCGAGCGCCGCGAACGCCGGGTCGTACTCGAGGTCGGCGCCGCACGGCCCGGTGGATCCGGGCAAGGGCGCGAGCAGCGAGTCGACGTCGAAATCGGGCATGTCGCCTTCCTGAGTTGGAGTCGCGGGAACCTGGGTTCGAACGCGAATCAGATGCGGACCGGATGCAGATCGGGTAGGAAACAGATGTGAATCAAAGACTGCGAAGCGGACTCTAGAAGCCCACGGCAGGCCTGCACAGAGGTCGAAAGTCACGTCCGGTCAGGCACCTGGCCGATGACCCGGATTCGTCGGCCTCAGGGGCCCAGCCCGCGCAGTGCGTCGAAGAGTTTGCGGGGCTGCACCGGCTTGAACAGCACCCGATGGCCGCTGTCGGTGGCGCGGCGGATCTCGGCGTGGGCCGTGTCGCCGGTGATCAGCATCGCCGGCACGTCGGCGCCGCAGCGGTCGCGGATCACCTCGATGGCGACGATGCCGTCACGGCCGTCCGGCCCGTCGCCGAGGTGCAGGTCGGAGAGGATCAGGTCGGGCGGCGCCTCGAGCCGGTCGACCGCGGCTTCGGCTTCGGCGATCGAGCCGACGGCGATCGCGTCGTAGCCCCACTCCTCGAGCAGCCCGGCGAGGCCGTCGCGGATCGCCTCCTCGTCGTCGAGGACGAGCACGGTGCGCGCCTGCATCACCGGCATCGGCAACGTGTCGGCGGCGGCGGTCACGTCCTGGATCTCGGGCAGGCCGCCGAGTGCGATGGCCAGGCGGAACATAGTGCCCCGGCCGGGCCGCGAGTTGATGTGGAGCTGCCCGCCGAGGTATTCGACGCGCGAGTACAGGTTGCGTAGGCCGATGCCGGCCTCGGGCCGCGCGAGGGCATCGGCGAGGTCGAAGCCGATGCCGTTGTCCTCGATGAGCACCGTCAGCTC
>CAXTDH010000316.1:0-4653 GCA_964242405.1 uncultured Rhizobacter sp.
CAGGATCAGCATGCTCCACCACTCGCGCACGTGCTCCAGGCTGCGGGCAATCGGGCAGGCCATGTCGGCAAAGCTCTTGTGCTGCATGGCGGCGAGCATAGGCCACTTACTTGCATCATGCAAGTCGGAGCGGCCGACCTTCGGTCACCTCGTGCCACGAGCCGAGTGATCCCGCGAGCGGAGCATGGGCGGCAATGGGCTGCGGCCAGTCCCCATTCAGTTCAATCGAATGTCTTCAGGAATCGAATCGAGTGCGGCGTGACCCAGACGCGCACCCCGGTCGTATCGTCGAACGCGCGGCTGCGGCGGTAGAACAGGTTGCCGAGGTAGTAGCCGACGGCACTGCCGGCCACCGTGTCGGAGAGCCAATGGTCGCGCGAGGCAATCCGGCCGGCATTGGTCAATGCGGCCACGCCGTACAGCCAGGGTGCGTCGTAGTACTTGGCGTACGGCGTGAGCACCGCCCAGGCCACCGCGGTGTGGCTGGAGGGGAAGGACGCGTCACGACGCGAGCCGCTGCCGAAGTGGAAAGCGTTTCTGCCCGACGTGGGGGCGGCGCGGTCGACGGCGTATTTGCCCACTTCGGTGGCGATTCCTGCCGACATTCCCGCCTCCAGCGCGGACAGAGCCAGGTCGCCCTGCACACTGCCGCGTTGCAGCGCCCAGGACACGCCTGCCAGCCCCAAGGCGCCGAGGGGCAAGGCCTTGCCGATGCGCCCGAGTGCGCGGCCCGAGGGATTCCGAGCATGGTTATCGGCGTAGTCGTCAACGCCGTGGTCGAGCAAGGCAGACGCTGCGACCAGCCCGGCTCCGATCAAGAGCGGTCGCCAGCCGTCGGCGTCGCCCCCTGCGAATTCGCTGCCGAGCCGGTGCGAGCCGCCCGCGAACGCGCTGTCGAGGGCCATCGGCAGGGTGGCTCCGATCCGGACCTGCCGCGTGCCGCCGTCGGCGGCTGCGACATGGAACCAGTCGAGCTCGGGCGTGAGCGTCGCATCGCCCCAAGTGATCGTCTTCTTCGCCGTCACCGACACCAGGCGCCCCGAGGTGGCGGGGTCCATCACGTCGGGCGAGAAGCTGCCGATGCGCGAGCCGACGCTGCCCACGCTCACCCGGACCGAAATGCCGTTTTCCGCGTGCCGCCAGCCCAGGGTGAAGAGACGTGAGTCGGGGCCGACGCTGGCGCCTATCCAGCGGCCCGCGTTGGTGTAGCCCTGCGGGTAAGCATAGTTGCGGTAGGCGCAGTTGCGCAGGAGGGGTCTGCCGACTGGCGCTCTGCAGCCGGTCTCGGCGTATTCGAAGAAGTAGCGCTGATTGCCGTCCGCGGGCCACCATTCCAAGCCGTACAGGCCCAGATACCGCGATGGAAAGAGGCCGGCTTGGTCCTCACCGGTCAACTGAAGATAGGTGGCGCAGCGAATGGCCGCCGGGCAGCGCAGCCTCAGGTCGAAGCCTGCTTCCTCGTTCGCCGCGTCGCTGGGCTGTGCGGCGGGGTCATCGGCATTCAGGCCCTTGCCGAGCAGCATGCGCGAGAAGCTGCGAAACGTCTGCTCCCGGCCCCGACCGCCCCACTGCGCGGTGCGCGTCAAGGCGATCTCCAGGTTGGAGAACGGCTTGAAGGTCAATCGCTGGGCGAACAGGTACGGGTTGGCGGGGTTCGATACGTCCTCTGTCTGGGCGACGAACATGTGGTAGTTCCACGGCCCCAGCCAGGAAAGCCAGGGAGATTCGGAGCGAGAGCCGGACGCACGCTGAAGGCCGACACCGTTGAATGCCGGCGCGTTGTTGCCGAGGGTCAGGCTGCTCTGCCAGCCCGGCCCCCACCAGTTGCGATGCGAAAAGGCCTGCAGTTCGACACCGAACGCTTCGGCCACGAGCGCGCTGTCGTCGAAGCGGAGCTTGGCGTGTTCCTGCAGGCCGCTGATGGCATCGACCCGGGCGCCGAAGCGCGCCGCGACGTAGTCGTTGCCGATGGTGCTCGAACGCACCGCGATCGACGAGCCTCGGGTCGAATCGTCGCCATAGCCCGTCAAGGCGTCGCCGCGGCTCAGCATTCCGAGGTTCAGCTGGCTGGCGTCCTCCACGCCGAGGGCATGCCGGATCCGGTCCCGCGCCCGGTCCAACGACGGTGGCAGGACCGCGGGCAGCCTGTCGAGTGCATGAACCACGGCTGCGCGAGGCAGCGGCCACTGGGTCGTGACCAGATCGAGCTGGCTTTCGTCGACCAGCAGTTCGATGTCCTGACGGGTGGGTGCGTCCGGAATCCAGGGAATCGATGGCTCGGCGTGCAGCGCGGCGGCGAAGAGCATCATCCACAGACCGGAGCCGACGCAGCGCGCGCGCCGCCGCCGCACCCTGGTCCGAGGACGGACTGCGACTGCAGCCATGGCGTTCAGGAGGTGTCGCATCGGCACCGCTGCGTCGCCGGATCACCGCCCCGCCATGCCGAATGCCCGGCTCCAGGTCAGCTCGACGATGGGGCTGACCTTGGTCGTGCTGTTGAGGCCGCGGCTGGCGCCCACGCCGGCCCGCCACTCGCTCTGCTTCGACGGCTTCCAGGCCGACCAGAGCACCGTCTGGGCGATGGCGCCGCCGGCCGTCTGCACGCCGCCGCCACCGGCCGCGCCCAGCAGCAACTCGCCGCCGAACCGCCAGCGGGCGTCTGCGCTGGTCGCGACACCGAGGCCGACCAGGCCGACCGAATAAGCGCCCGCGCCGCCCGAGAAGGCGCTGTGCACCTGGCCGCTGAGGTACACATGGTCATCGAGATAGCGGTCGAGTTCCAGGCCGATGGTGTCGAGCGACTGTCGCGAGCCATCACGCCGCTCGACCCGGAAATGGTGCTGCAGGGCGGCGATCCATTCGGTGCGGACGACGTGGCCGGTGCCCGGACCGGTGCCGTCGAGCCCCGGCTCCAGGTCGAAGCCGAGCCAGACCCGGGCTTCGGTGGCGCGAAAACTGCCGGTACGCGACCGGGCGACGCCGTATTCGGCGCCGATCGTCCAGCCGGGAGCGATGCGGGTTTCGGTGGTCGCCATCGCCTTGCCGAGCAGCCCGCCGCCGGTCGGCACGCCGCCGCCACCGGCCACGCCCGCGCCCAGCCGCACCCCGGCGCGCCAGGAAGGCGCAACGCTGGGCAGCAGCGCGAGACTGTATTGACCGGTGCCGAGCAGCTCGGCGTAGCCGGCCGCCCCGCCCTTGGCCGCCGCCGCCGCTTCCAGGCCCCAGGTGAAGCCGTCGATGTTCGAACGCCGTTCGGCCTGGGCGCCGGCCAGGTCGATCCGGCGGCCGCTGCCGCCGCTGAGCCGGTAGCGCGACGCAGTTGCCGAGATTCGGTCGAAACCCAGGCCGGTCGAGCGGATCGGCAGCGGCGTGGAGGAGCCGCTGGGCGCGCTGAGGTAGTCGAATTCATTGCGCCAGGCGAGCACCAGGCCGAACTGGCGGCTCGTGATGCCGCTCCCCGGGATCCGAAATGCCGAGAAGGAGAGTCCGGCCTGCAGCGCTGGGCCCAGGTCTTTCAGCAGAGTGAACGCCGGGCGGAGTATCAGGCCGTTGCCGACCGGCGCTCCGGCGCCACCGCCGCCGCTGGCGAAGATGCCGGTCGCGAGCGAAAGCCCGGGCCCCAGCCCCCAGCGCCGCTGGACTTCCACGCCGGGCGCGAAGAAGCCACCGCGGTGGCCCGTGGCGCCCGCATAGACGGCCGGGCCGATGGCCCAGTCACGGCCGATGTCGAAGAGGAGCGTGCCGCTCAACAGGCCGAGGCGCTCGCCGTTGGCCAGGCGCATCGATTCGAAGCCGAGCATGCCCGAGGTGGGGATGGACGAAGACGACCCGTCGCCACCCGGGCCGGCGCCTTCGGCCTGCGCCCTGCCGACCGCGACGGCCAGGAGGAGGGCCGGCACGCCCCATTTCTTGAGCAGCAGGGAAGTGTGTCGAATCATCGCGGCAGGGCAATCGGGTCGGGCGACGGGGGGCGACGACAACGCCCATCGGGCCGGTCGCGACGACGGATGCTACAGGCGTGCTCGCCCAGTCCGCTCGCCACGAACGCCTTGACAGTGGCTCCCGATGCTCAGAAGCCGAAAGGCTTGCTCACGGCGACGTAGACGCTGCGCCGCGGCCCGAACTGCGGTGCGCCCACACCGATGCCGCTGCCGTCGCGCAGTTGATAGCTGCGGTCGAACAGGTTGAGCACCGACAGCCGAAGGTCCAACTTGCCCGTCGCAGCCAGCTCGACACTCTGCGCGACCGAGGCGTTGACCTGGGTGAAGCTCGGCAGGTGCCCGGTGTTGGCGAAGTCGTTGCGCAGGCCGCTGCCGTAGAGCACGTCGGCGCCGAGGGTGGTCGACGCACCGATCCGCCAGGAGGCGCCGGCCGAGGCGGTCGACTTCTGTTCATGGTCCAGGTGCACCCAATGGTTCGAGATGTAGAGCGTCTCGTTGGACGGAAAGTTGAACTGGCCGGTCTCGAGTCCCTTGCCGCGTGCCGCTGTCAGGCCGAGGTTGACATAGGCCGACCAGCGGTCGTCCCGGTAGGTGCCGGAAAGCTCCAGGCCGTAGATCCGGCCCCGCTCGTAGTTGAAGGCGGAGTAGATGAGGGCATTGCCGAACTGGCCTTCGTCCTGCAGGTGCTGCACCTTGCGGTAGTACGCATCGG
>CAXTDH010000317.1:0-4651 GCA_964242405.1 uncultured Rhizobacter sp.
CTCGCCGCCGAAAAGCCCGACCAGGCCCTGCACGTCGACATCGTCGGCTCGAACGTCGGCCGGCGCGACCAGTTCTACGGCCTCGACGCCGGCCGCTACAACGATTTCCGGATCCGCGCCTTCGTCGACCAGATCCCGCATGAACTGGGTGAAGGCAGCAGCTTCTTCAACGGCACCGGCACCGCGAACATGACGCTGCCGCCGCAACTCGTCGCCGGGGCGAGCCCGCTGGCGGCGATCGACGCCGCCGCCAGGGCCGGCAGCCCGTATTCGTTTCACGTGCAGCGCAACCGGGTCGGCCTGCGCGGTGACTGGAACGTCTCGTCGCAGTGGAAAGCCTTCACCAGCTACACCTACGAACACCGCGAGGGCTCGCGGCCGACCGCCGGCTCGATGTTCTTTCCGATCGGCCTCGGGCCCGGCGTGACGGCGGGCGGGCTCAACGAACTTGCCGAGCCGATCGACCATCAGACGCACGACATCGCGACCGGATTGCACTACGCGACCGAGCGCATGCAGATCAACCTGACCGCGACCGCCTCGATCTTCCGCAATGCCAACGCCTCGCTGACCTGGGAGAACCCGTACAACGTCGGCTCGCTCGGCCCGCCCAACCCCAACACCGCCAACTTGACACGCGGCCAATTGGCACTGCCACCCGGCAATCAGTCCTATAACGTCAAGGCCGAGCTGGTCCGCGCCTTCCCCGAATGGGCTCATTCCCATCTCGACGCCAGCGTGGCGCTCGGCCGCATGAGCCAGAACGAGGCGCTGCTCGCGCCAACCGTGAACACCGGCATCGGCGGCAATGCGCCCTTCACCTGGAACAATGCCGACTGGAACACCACCTCGGCGCTGTCGCAAAAGACGAGCGAGGCGCGAATCGATACCCGGCTCGTCAACGTGCAGGTATCGGCGGTGCCGACGCCCACCGTCACGGTCCGCGGCAAGGCCCGTTATTACGAGACGATCAATCGCACCAGCTACACCGCCTACAACCCGATCACCGGCCAATATGGCTATCTGGCCGAAGGCGGCGGGCAGGGTACCGTCGTTCCGGGCGAGTCCGGCATCTACTCGCCCGGCGGCGAAAGCTATCACTACCGCGCCATTCCCTTCGACGGCAGCCAGACCAACACCGGCGCTTCCGTCGACTACCGGCTCCGCCGCTCCACGACGCTGACCGGCTCCTACGAACGCGAAGACCACCTGCGGCACTACCGGGAGCGTGACCGCACCTGGGAGGACAAGATCAAGGTCGGCATTGCCGAACGGGCCGCGCTCGGTGGAACGCTGCGGGCAAGCTACGAATACGGCGACCGCCGTGGCAGCGACTATCACTACGACCCCTACACCGCCTTCTACACCGCGAGCCTCCCCGGTGCGGAGGCCAACACCACGCCGCACACCCTTGCCGACCTGCGCAAATACGACCTTTCGGACCGCAACCAGCACATCGTCAACGTTCGCTACAGCCGCTCGTTCAGCGACGAGATCGATGCCGGCGCTACGCTGCAGGCCAAGCGCCTCGGCTGGGGCGCCGATTTCGGGCGCGTCGATCCGCAGACCCAGACCTCGCTCAACTTCGATGTTGCCTGGACGCCGGCCGACGGCACCTCGGGCTACGCCTGGTACTCCTGGGAGCGGGTCAGGATCGACCAGGCCAACGTCAACGACAACGGCGCCAACACCAGGGGCTCGCCGAACTACGGCGGCAACGTCTACCTGACCGACAACGCCTGGCACGTCAGCAGCCGCGACCGCACCGACGTCATCGGGCTCGGGCTCAAGCAGGCGTTGTACCGGGGGATGCTGCTCGACGCCGGCTATACGTTCACCCGCTCGAGCACCGTCGTCAGCTACAGCTACCTCGATGCCGGTGGGGCGGTGCTGGGCCTGCCAGGTTTCGCGATACCGGACATCGGCCATTCGTTCCCCGACCTGGCCTATCGCCAACACAGCTTGCAGACGAGCTTCCTGATTCCTGCATCGAAGTCGATGAGCTGGCGCTTCGTCGCCCGATACGAGGTGGTGACGATCGCCGACTGGCACTACAACGGGCTGACGCCGGGCGTGCTTCGATCGAACGCCCCTGGCAACGGATTGCTGCCCGCCACCTTCATCGACCAGGGGCCCCGCAACTTCCACTACCTGGTGTTCGGCGCGTTCCTCCAGTTCAAGCTCTAGTTCGTCCGCTGCCCGGCCGGCGGAACTTTACGGTCTCGCGGGCATGCGCCTTCTCCATGCGACGATGTCGTCGAACGTTGGGGCGCCCGCCATGACGACCGGCAGAAGCGCCAGCGGCAAGGTCGCCATATACCCGAATTGCCCGAAGCCGAACGCCCCGGCGACCCCTCCTATCGCGAAGCAGCAGAACAGCGACGTCAGCAACCGGAGCGGCGACGATCGGCCGCCACCCTGCCGCCGGCAGCGCCCGCAGCGCCTGGAGCGCCGGCAGCGCAATTCCAGTACGCCCACTTGCCCAGTTCGATGCCGATGTCGGTGATGGCGTAGCGGACCTATTCGCGCATCCGCGACGCCGCATCGCCGCTCGGCGCGAACGGCCGGAGCGCCGGTCAGATGAAGACGTGCGCTCGCATGGTCGCCGCCTCGGGCCCGTCTGCCCGGTTGCGCCAGAGACGCAGGCCGAAGTTGCCGCCGGTGAATGCATGTGTCTGTGCGCTGGCACACGTTGGGCCAGCGAAGACCGGGGGGTACCCGCTGCGGTCGCCGGCATGCTCGTGGTGCTCTGGAAGCTTGGGCTGTTCGGCACGACAGCCGCCGTGGCCGACGCCGACGCGCGCGGTCGCAACGACAACCACCCCCGCAGTCACCTGCTGCTCGGCACCACCGCTGGCTTGCGCTCGTGCCCGGCCTACGACATGCTGCCGGTGGCGATGGTGCGCCTCGAACGCCGAAACCTAGCGCTGGCGGTCGGTCGAGTTGGCCGCGCCGCCAATTTCTACGACCTGCTGTCACAAGGCCGTGACACCATGCACGGACAGGTCAGCGACTCGCAACGCCAACCTGTTGTTTTATGTGGCTCCCCGACCTGGGCTCGAACCAGGGACCTACGGATTAACAGTCCGGCGCTCTACCAACTGAGCTATCGAGGAACAGCCTCGCATTATAGCCAGCTCCGACCTGCGCCTCAGAGGCTTGCTTCGACCGACAGCCGCAACGTCCTCGGCGCCAGCGGGTACAAGTAGGCGTGGTTGAACTCGAACGGCGATTCGCGCCAGGCACGGCGGTTGAACAGGTTGTCGACGCCGGCTCGCCAGACGAGCCGGGTGGTGCCCAGCAGCGTCGCGTAACGCGCACCGGCATCGACCCGGGTGACGGCCGGAATGCGGGCGCTGTTGTCCGGCAAGACGCTGCGGCGGCTCTCGGCCATCAGGTTCGCCTGCCACCTGAGCCCGGGCACCGAAGCGAGGTCGTAGGCGAGGCCCAACTTGGCCGTGCGCGCCGGCACGTTGGTCGGCGACAGGCCGTTCCCCGCAGCGTCGATGCTGCCCTCGCGGCGGGCGCGCAACCACTGGATACCGCCGCCGACGGTCAGCCCCGCAAGCCGTGCCGAGCCGCTCGCCTCCACGCCGCGATGGCGCTCGCTGCCGTCGACCGCGCGGATGCAGGTGGCATCGGCGTCGCAGGAACCGATATCGCCGAAGTACGGCCGGACGATGTCGAACCAGGCCAGGTTCCAGGTGAACCGTTCCGTGCCCCCCTTCACACCGACCTCCGTCTGACGACTCTCGAGCGAGGGCAAGGGCTGACCGGCGTTGCCGTAGAGCGCCTTGTTCGGCACCACTTCCGATTCGACGCCCTTGCCCCAGCTTGCGTAGAGCAACTGCTGCGCCGCGAAGGTGTAGCTGGCGGCAGCGAAGGGGGTGGTGAAGGACTGGCGGTAGGCGGTCGGCGCCGAGCCATCGGTCGCGACGCTGCTGCGCGAAAGCCGGGTATGCCGCAGCCCGAGCCAGGCCGTCAGGCGATCGGTGAGCGCCACCGCGTCGCGCAACGATAGCTCGGTGGAGCGCTCGCTGCGGTTGGTGTTGGCGACCGTAGCGAGCGCCGGCAGTTGCGGGATCAGCGTCGCACCGTCGACCGTGCCTTGGCCGACGACGACGCCGTCGTCGAGCCGCGGTTGCAGTCGGCTCCGAAAACGTGATTCGAGCAGGCCGACGGCCAGGCGATGGCCGATGCTGCCAGTGGCCGCACGGCCCTCGAGCGTGAACTGCAGCGCATCGCTGCGGCGCCGCTCGTTGTCGCTGTGGAAGTCGTAGAAGTCGAAGCTGCCGTTGCTGCAGTAACGGTCATAGTTGCCTTCGCTCGAACAACCGAACGGATAGGCGAGGCGGTCGTCGGTCCGGAGCTGCTGGCTCATCGCATGAGCTACGAGGCGCCAGTCGCTGCCCAACTTCTGCTGCCAGCGCAACGACCCGGTCGTCGCATGAAAGACGACCGGCTGCGACCACGGCTGGTCGTTCAGGTTGATGCGCGGATCGCCCGGCGGCGGCACGGTATCGCCGAGCAGGCTGAAGCCCGGCTGGCTGGGCTGCGACTGGTGGCTGGTCTCGATCTCTGCTTCGAGGAGCGTGTCGCGCCCGAGCCGCCAGTCGGCCGCGACGGCGAATGCCTGGCGGTTGCCGGTGCT
>CAXTDH010000318.1:0-4649 GCA_964242405.1 uncultured Rhizobacter sp.
TGCGGCCGAACATGTTGCGGCTCATCCAGTCGGCGCTCGACAGGAACACGGCCTGGTCTTCCTTGGCGTTGCCCCAGCAAAAGTAGGCGACCCGTGAGTGCTCAAGGAAGCGGCCGACGATCGACCGCACCCGGATCCGGTCGGTGACACCGACGATCCCGGGCGGCAGCATGCAGGCCCCGCGCACGATCAGGTCGATGCTGGCACCGGCCTGGCTGGCGCCCACGAGCGCCTGGATCAGCGGCACGTCGGTCAGCGCGTTCACCTTGACGACGATGCGCGCCGGCCCGCCGTCCCGGGCGCACTCGGCGACCCGGGCGATATTGGCGAGCATCTGCTTGTGCAGGGTGAACGGCGCCTGGAGCAGCAACCGCGGCGGCCTCATCCGGCCGAGGCTCGCGAGCTGCTGGAAGACGGCGTCGGCGTCGGCCGTCAGGTCACGGTTGGCCGTCAGGTAGCCGAGGTCGGTGTAGAGCCTTGCGGTCTTGGGGTTGTAGTTGCCGGTCGAAAGGTGCCCGTAGCGGCGCAGCCGGGTGCCTTCGCGGCGCGTCACCAGCAGCAGCTTGGCATGCGTCTTCAGCCCGACGATGCCATAGACGACCTGCGCGCCCACCGCCTCGAGCCGCTCGGCCCAGTTGATGTTGGCTTCCTCGTCGAAGCGCGCCTTCAGCTCGACGACGACCATCACCTCCTTGCCGCGCCGCGCCGCCTCGATCAGCAGATCCATCAGCGGCGAGACGCTGCCCGTACGGT
Source organism: uncultured Rhizobacter sp. (assembly GCA_964242405.1). Classification (GTDB taxonomy): domain Bacteria; phylum Pseudomonadota; class Gammaproteobacteria; order Burkholderiales; family Burkholderiaceae_C; genus LMDS01. The sequence goes on from CAXTDH010000318.1 coordinate 754, forward strand.
AGATCGTCTGCTTGATCGCCAGCACATCGGTGTCGTTGACCGCTTCGCGCAGGAACTCGACCACCGGCTCGAAGGATTCGAACGGGTGGTGCAGCAGCACGTCGCCCCTGCGCAGCCGCTGGAAGATCGACTGCTGGCGCGGCAGGCGGCCGTGCGGCCAGGCCGGCTGGAAGGGTTCGAAGCGCAGCGACGGGATCGCGTCGCTCACCTGGTCGATCAACTCGTTGAGCCGCACCAGGTTGACCGGGCCGTCGACCTTGTAGAGGGCGGAGGTCGGCAGCCCGAACTGCTGCAACAGGAATTCGTAGAGCTCCTCCGGACAGGTGTTGACCACTTCCAGCCGAATCGCCTGGCCGAAATGACGCGTCGTCAGGCCGGAGCGCAAGGCCTGGCGCAGGTTGGTCACGTCGTCGGCATCGACTTCGAGGTCGGAATCGCGCGTCACGCGGAACTGCGAAAAGGCCTCAACCTCCCGGCCCGGAAACAGCCCCGGCAGATGTGCCCTGATCACGCTGGTGAGCAGCACGAAGGCCTGCAGGCCGCCGGCAGCTTCGGGCGGGAGCTTGATGACCCGCGGCAGCACCCGCGGCACCTTGACGATGGCGATGCCGTTCTGCCGGCCGAAGGCATCCTTGCCCGACAGCCGGACGATGAAGTTGAGCGACTTGTTGGCGACCTGCGGAAACGGATGCGACGGATCGAGGCCGACCGGCACCAGCAGGGGCCTGACCTGCTTCTGGAAAAAGTCCGCGACCCAGCGGCGCTGCGATTCGTCGCGCTCGAAGTGATTCAGGATGCCGATGCCGCGGGCTTCCAGCTTGGGCATCACGTCGTCGTTGAACGCGAGGTACTGTTCGTCGATCAGGCCGTGGGCGGCGATCGCGAGCGAATCGAAATCGCGCATCGAGACGCCCGAACCAGCCCTGCGGGCAGCTTCGAGGTAGTCGGCCACCCGCACCTCGAAGAACTCGTCCATGTTCGAGCTGACGATGCAGATGTAGCGGAGCCGCTCGAGCAGCGGCACGTCTTCGCGGCGTGCCTGCGCCAGCACCCGGCGATTGAACTCGAGGATCGCCCGCTCACGGTTGAGCAGCGCCGGCATCTCGAGCAGGGCGACGACGGCCGATTCGTTCATCGCCCTAGTTTATGAAGATTTGATGGCCGTCCGGTGACAGGCGATGCGGCCCATCGCCCTCGAGCGTCAGCGGGCGCCGTGCAGCCCGAGAGCCAGCGTCAAGAGCTCGGCGAGTCGTCGGCTGCAACCCCCGGATCAGCCGGCTTGCTGTCGCTCGCGTGGTGGATGAGATGCGGCTTCTTGCCCGGCTGGGGCGTCGCACTCGCATCCGCGACGGCTTCCTCGCCCTTGTGCTTCTTCTCTTGCTGAACCTTCTTGTCGTGTGCGACGTTACGGGGATCGGTCATGGGCACCTCTCTGAGTGAAAGACGCAGTTTGACGCCGGGCGGAAACGGGCAAAGTCGGACAGCACGACGAAATCGCAAGGCCGATGCAAGGCGTGCGAGCGCCGTACGACCTCAGTGCGCTTCGTCCCAATTCAGGCCCACGCCGACCTCCGCCAGCAGCGGTACCCTGAGCTCGGCAACCGACGCCATGATCTCCGGCACCACCGTCCGCGCCCAGTCGAGCTCCTCCTCGGGCACTTCGAAGACGAGTTCGTCGTGCACCTGCATGATCATCCGCGTCGCCCGGCATTCGTCGTCGAGCCGCCGCTGCACCGCGATCATCGCCAGCTTGATCAGGTCTGCGGCCGTGCCCTGCATCGGTGCGTTGATGGCCTGGCGCTCGGCGGCGCTCTTGCGCGGCCCGTTGGCGCCATTGATCTCGGGCAGGTAGACGCGCCGGCCGAACAGCGTCTCGACATAGCCGCGCTCGCGTGCCGAGGCTTTGGTCTCGTCCATGTAGCGTTTCACGCCGGTGTAGCGGGCGAAGTAGCGGTCGATGTAGGCGGCGGCGGCACTCCGCTCGATGCCCAGGTTGGCCGCCAGGCCGAAGGCGCTCATGCCGTAGATGAGGCCGAAGTTGATGACCTTGGCATAGCGCCGCTGCTCGGCGCCGACCTCGTGCACCGCGACGCCGAACACCTCGCTCGCCGTGGCCCGGTGAACGTCGATTTCGCCGCCGAACGCCGCCAGCAGGCCTTCATCCGCCGAGATGTGCGCCATGATGCGCAATTCGATCTGTGAATAGTCGGCCGACAATATCCGGTGACCCGGCGGCGGCACGAAGGCCTCGCGCACCCGCCGCCCTTCAGCCGTGCGGATCGGGATGTTCTGCAGGTTCGGGTCGTTGCTCGACAGCCGGCCGGTCACCGCGACGGCTTGCGCGTAATTGGTATGGACGCGCCCGGTCTTCGGGTTGACCATCAACGGCAGCTTGTCGGTGTAGGTGCCCTTCAGCTTGGCGAGGCTGCGGTGCTCGAGGAGCCGCGCCGGCAGCGGGTAATCGGCCGCGAGTTCGGCGAGCACGTCCTCGTCGGTGCTGGGCGCGCCGCTCGCGGTCTTGCGCTTGACGGGCATGCCGAGCTTGCCGAACAGGATTTCGCCGATCTGCTTCGGGCTGCCCATGTTGAACGGCTGCCCGGCGAGCTCGAAGGCCTCGCGTTCGAGCGCCGCCATGCGCTCGGCGAGTTGCCGGCTCTGCACCGCCAGGCGCTCCGCATCGACCCGCACGCCGGTGCGCTCGATGCGGCCGAGGATGTCCGAGGCCGGCATCTCGATGCGGGTGTACACGTCGGCCAGGCGCTCGTTCGCCTCGATCTTCGGCCACAGCGCCTGGTGGACGGCAAACGCCATCTCGCTGTCTTCGCACGAGTATTCGGTCGCCTTGGCGATGTCGACCTGGGCGAACGGGATCTGGTGCGCGCCCTTGCCGCACAGCTCCTCGTAGGTCAGGCCCTTGCGGCCGAGATGCCGGCCGGCGAGGCTTTCCAGGCTGTGCGGCCGGTGCGCTTCGAGCACATAGCTCTGCAGCATCGTGTCGTGGCGGTAGCCGCGCACCGTGACGCCGGCGCGGGCGAACACATGGGTGTCGTACTTGATGTTCTGCCCGACCTTCGCGGCGTCCGGGTTCTCGAGCCAGGGCTTGAGGCGCTCGAGCACGGCCTCCGCCGGCAACTGCTCGGGTGCATCCGGATAGTCGTGGCGGAGCGGCACGTAGGCTGCCTCGAGCGGCGCCACGGCGAACGAGAGGCCGATGAGGGTGGCGCGCAGCGGATCGAGCGAATCGGTTTCGGTATCGACCGCGGCCAGCGGCGCTGCCTGGAGCCGCTCGATCCAGGCGTCTAGCGCATGGAAGGTGAAGATGGTCTCGTAGCGACGCTCGAGCGGCGGCGCACCCTCGATCTCGACGACCGGCGAGTCCACCTCCGGCGTGCCGGCGGCGAGCGAGCTCTCGAGTTCGCGCTTGAGGCTCTTGAAGCCGAACCGTTCGTAGAAGCCGAGCAGGCCGTTCGAATCGACCGGAGCGAGCGCGAGCCCGGTGAACTCGGGCCAGTCGGGGAGGTGGCCCGTCAGGTCGAAATCGGTCACCACGGTGACCAGGCGACGGCCCTGGGGCAGCCAGTCGAGCGCCTTGCGCAGGTTCTCACCCGCCACGCCCTTGAAACTGCCGGCGGCGGCCATCACCGCCTCGAGCGAGCCGTGCTCGGCCAGCCACCGGGCGGCGGTCTTCGGGCCGACCTTCTCCACGCCCGGCACGTTGTCGACGCTGTCGCCGACGAGCGCCAGGTAGTCGACGATCCGATCCGGCGCCACACCGAACTTCTCGGCCACGCCGGCCACGTCCAGCCGCTCGTTGCTCATGGTGTTGATCAGCGTCACCCGCTCGCCGACGAGCTGCGCCAAATCCTTGTCGCCGGTCGAGACGATCACCTGGAAGC
>CAXTDH010000319.1:0-4646 GCA_964242405.1 uncultured Rhizobacter sp.
CGACGAGGCGCGGCAGCTCGCGGTGCGGGCTCAGCTGCTCGAGGCGGACCGCCCGACCGACCTCGTGGACCTGGTCGACCGGCTGACGCTGCTGCAGGTCGACCCGACTGCCGCGGTGGCGCCCAACGCCGCGGCGATGGGCTTCCCGAACCTGTCGGCGATCAGCGTGCCGAACGGCGCCGCCGCCACGCCGCTGGCCTTGAGTGTCGGCCTCAGCCGCAACAATCAGCTGTTCGTCACCGACTACAGCACCGCCTCGCCGGTCGCCAACCTCGCCAAGGGCTACACCCAGTTCGTGCCCAAAGTCGACGCCAACGGTAACGAAGTGGCGGGCGTCCCGGTGCCCGAAGTCGTCGTGCCACTGGCGACTTATGCCGGCTGGAACGTGCGCGCCGCCGGTCATTCCGCCGGTGAGAATTGCCTGTTCATCGGCACGGTGGCGCCGTTCGCGACCGGCCCGGCGACCAAAGCTCCGGCCGATCCGCGCACGACGCTCTCGCAGCTGTACAGCGGCAGGGCCGACTACCTGGCGAAGTTCGGCACGGCGACCGATGCGCTGGTCGCGGCCGGCTACGTCACGGCACTCGACGCGACTGCGTACAAGGCGGCGGCCGCCAATGTGTCACCTGCGTTGATCCCGGCGCCTTGAAGACGTGGCGCCGGGCGGCGCTCGTGTCGGCCGTCACGGTCACCGTCGCCCTGACTTTCACCCTCTCGGCGTGCGGTGGCGGTGGCGGCGAGAACGGTGAGACGACCGATCCCGGCGCCGTCGTCTACCCACGCAGCCAGGTGCTGGGCCTCGCCTCGCCGCAATCGCTCACCTACCTGCCGGCAGCGCCGCCGGCACAGGCCGTCGTCCGGTCGGCGACTGCCGGCAGCCTCATCGGCGTCGGAGCGACACGCCTGACCGCCGACCACGTCCCGCTGTCGCTGGCGGGCCTGAGGGTCGCGTGCGTCTCGGGCAACGGCAGCAGTCTGGGCGTGCTCGAGGCGGTCAACCCGGGTGTCCTGTCGGTGAGCGCTGCCGTCCTGATGAGTGCCGATTGGACGGAGTTGAACGCCGATGTCGCCTGGGCGGCCGCAGCAACCGCCGCCGAGCACTGGGACGGTTGGGAAAATTGCGGCATCAAGCCCGAAGGGGCGCCGAACCGATCGTCGATCGTCGTGCCGCTCGCCGACGGCGGCTACACGGAGGACGTGCTGGTCGGCAACCCGTCGACCAACTTCACGACCGTGCGCCTTGCGATATCCTCGGCCGAGGCTGCGGAGATGCGGCGGTCGGACCATGCGACGACTGAAAACCCGCTGCGCCAGTTGAAGATGACCTGGCGAGTCTTCGTGGATGCGGCGGGCCACCGGGTCTGGGTCGAACGGGGCGAGCCGGCTTCGGGAGCGGCCAGTGGTACCCAGGGTTTCATCACGCTCTTCATTCCGCAGCGCCGGCCCTGACTTGCAAGGAACAGGCAGGTGTCGACGCGTATAGACGAAGAGATCACCTTTCGCAAACTCGAGATCCTGCTGGCTTTCATGGATGCAGGAAGCCTCGGCCGCACGGCGGAGCGGCTCGGCGTGAGCACGGTCAGCGTGCACCGCGCGCTCCATTCGCTGGAAGCCGGCGTGCGCTGCACCTTGTTCCGGCTCGAAGGGCGCAATCTCCTGCCGACCGACGCCGCGCATGCGCTGGCCGATGTCGCGACCGAGGTGCTGCGCACCATGTCCGAGGGCATACGCTCGACACGCGAAATGGCCGGCTACGCGGCCGACCGGATTCGGATCGGCTCACTCTATTCACTGACGAGCCGTACCGTGCCGGCATTGATTCGCGGACTCAAATTGAGAAAGCCCGACATCCAGACTGAATTGGTGCTCGGCTCCAATGCCGATTTGCTGACCAGACTGCGTGACGGTGCAATCGATGCCGCATTGATGGGACAGCCCGAAGATGCGGCCGATCTCGAATCGCAGTTGCTTTTCGAAGACGACGTCTTCTTCGCTGCGCCTTTCAATTCCGCGTATGCCGCGCAACGCTTCGTCGACTTGCGGGATTGCAAGGGCGAACGATTCGTCAGCTTGAGCCAGGGGTTTGTCACCCGGAACCGGTTTGTCGAGGCGTTTCGCGAGGCGGGCTTCACGCCCGACGTGGTCATCACGACCTGCGACATCTTTTCGCTGATGAACCTCGTCAGCGGCGGCATTGGTTGCACGCTGCTTCCGGGCCGCGTGCGCGACGTGCTCCCCCGAGACGTGCGATTGCTCGATATGCAGCCTCGGTACCACACGCTTCAGCGCATCGTCGTGACTTTCTTGCGCACCCGCGAGCGCGACCCGAACCTGTTGTCGCTGCTCGCGGCCAGCCGGACCTACGCCGCGGAGCTCGACGCCGCCGCGAGACAGATGGCTTCTGCAGTGCCCCCGACCTGAATCGCTCGATCGAATCCAGGGGTATACCCGCTATCGTTACGTCCATTGCAACGTTCGAGTTCATGCCTTGATTGATTCAAGGCAAAGCCCTGATAGCGTTGCATGTCAGATGACAGATGATCAGTCGCACAGACGACGCACACCCTGGAGACATCGATGGAACTGAACAGACGCCAGCTGTTGAAGACGGCCGCAACTTCGGCCGTTGCTGCGGCATGGGCGCAGCCCGGCTTCGCTCAAGCACCGACCTCGCTCAAGATCTCGCATCAGTTCCCCGGCGGAACCGCGACCGAGGGCGATTTTCGCGACCGTCTGTGCCGAAGATTCGCAGCCGATGTCGAGAAGCGGACGAACGGCGCGTTGAAGTGTTCGGTCTATCCCGGCTCGTCGCTGATGAAGACGAATTCGCAGTTCTCGTCGATGCGCAAGGGCGCGCTCGACATGTCGCTGGTGCCGCTGTCGTATGCGGGCGGCGAGGTCGGCGAAACCAACATCGGCCTGATGCCGGCGCTGGTGCCGAGCTACGAGGTCGGTACCGCCTGGAAGAACGCCGACGTCGGCAAGCAACTCGCCAAGGTGCTCGACGACAAGGGCATCATCGTCGTCAGCTGGGTGTGGCAGGCCGGTGGTGTCGCCAGCCGGGCCCGGCCGCTGGTCACGCCCGACGACGCCAAGGGGTTGAAGGTCCGCGGCGGCAGCCGTGAGATGGACATGATGCTCAAGCAGGCCGGCGCCTCGGTCATCACCTTGCCGTCCAACGAGATCTACGCGGCCATGCAGACCGGCGCGATGGACGCCGCCATGACGTCCTCCACCAGCTTCATCTCCTTCAAGCTCGAGGAGATCGCCAAGCACCTGACGACCGGCCGGCAGAAAACCTACTGGTTCATGTTCGAGCCGCTGATGATTTCCAAGGAGGTGTTCGCCAGGCTGCCCAAGCCGCAGCAGGACGTGGTGATGGCCGTCGGCGCCGAGCTCGAGACCTTTGCCCGCGACTCGGCCAAGGCCGACGACGAGGCCGTCGCGACCATCTATGCCAAGGCGGGCGCCAAGATCCACGACATGGACGACGCCACGCTGAAGAAGTGGCAGACCATCGCCCGCGACACCGCCTGGAAGGATTTTTCCGACCGGAACGAGACCTGCGCCGGCATGTTGAAGGCGGCGCAGAAGCTGCTATGAGCCTGCCCGGCCGAAGCAGCCATGCCGCGTGGCGCGGCGGGAAGGTACCTCCATGAGCCACGGCATCGACACCGCCACGGGCGATCCGACGATCGATCCGGCCACGCCCCGGCTGCTGATGCCGATCGCCCGCGCCTTGCGACACGCCAACAACGCGATGGTCAACCTCGGCATGGTGGCGCTGCTGGTGGCTTCGGTGGTGCTCACCTACAGCGTGTTCTCGCGCTACGTTTTGAAGGCGTCGACCGACTGGCAGGACGAAGCCGCTGTGTTCTGCCTGGTGGGCGCCACCTTCATGTGCGGCGCCTTCGTACAGGAGTTGCGCGGCCACATTGGCATCGAAGCCGTCGGCGGGCTGTTGCCACGGGCCGTGAACCGGGTGCGGCTGGTATTCGTCGACCTCCTCAGCATGGCGTTCTGCGGTTTCTTCGCCTGGAAGTCGTGGGCGCTCTTTCACGAGGCCTGGGTCGACGGGAAGACCACCTCGTCGTCGTGGGCGCCGCCGCTCTGGATCCCCTACGGGTTGATGGCAATGGGCATGACGCTGTTGGGCGCTCAATTGCTGGTGCAGTTGACGGCGCGGCTGAACGGGTTGAGCGCGCCTCGTGGGTTGAGCGAGCGCGAACAGGCGCCGGCGAGGGCCGCTCCGTGAGCATGCTGCTGCTCGGGTCGCTGTTCGGCGTCGTGACGCTGCTGTTCATGTTCTCCGGCGCGCCGATCGCCTTCGCGCTCGGCAGCGTGGCGGTCGTCTTCATGTTCCTGTTCATGCCGGCGTCGTCGCTCGACACCATCACGCAGAACGTCTACGAGGAGATGTCGAGCATCACCCTGCTGTCGATTCCGCTCTTCATCTTGAAGGGCGCCGCGATCGGCAAGTCGCGCGCCGGGCAGGACCTGTACGCCGCCATGCACGTCTGGATGGGCCGCATTCCCGGCGGCCTGGGCATCGCCAACGTGTTCGCCTGCGCGCTGTTCGCGGCCATGGCCGGCTCGAGCCCCGCGACCTGTTCGGCGATCGGCAGCGCCGGCATCCCGGAGATGAG
>CAXTDH010000320.1:0-4645 GCA_964242405.1 uncultured Rhizobacter sp.
TTCTCGGAGTGCCACATGCCCAATCCATCGTCCAGCCTGTCGATCAACGGCCGGCCAATCGGCGCCGAGCATCCGCCCTACGTCATCGCCGAGATGTCGGCCAATCACAACGGCGACTTCGACAAGGCGCTCGCCATCATCGCGGCCGCGAAGAAGGCCGGTGCCGACGCGGTCAAGCTGCAGACCTACCGGCCCGACACCATCACGCTCGATTGCCGCGACGACGCCTTCCAGGTGCACGGCGGGCTCTGGGACGGCCGCAGCCTCCATGATCTGTACCAAGAAGCGCACATGCCGTGGGATTGGCATGCACCGCTCTTCGCCCACGCCCGGCAGCTCGGCATCACCATTTTCAGCTCGCCCTTCGACCGCACGGCCGTCGACCTGCTCGAGGGCTTGAACGCGCCGGCGTACAAGATCGCCTCCTTCGAAGCGGTCGACCTGCCGCTGATCCGGTACGTGGCGGCGACGGCCAAGCCGATGATCATCTCGACCGGCATGGCCGATGCCGACGAGATCCAGGAAGCGATCGACGCGGCGCGCTCGGGCGGCTGCACCCAGCTCGCCATCCTGCAATGCGTCAGCGGTTATCCGGCGCCGGCGGCCGACTACAACCTGCGCAAGATCCCGGACATGATCCGCCGCTTCGGCCTGGTCACCGGCCTGTCGGACCACACGCTCGACAACACCACTGCAATTGCCAGCGTCGCCCTCGGCGGCTCGATCATCGAGAAGCACTTCACCCTCGACCGCCGCGGCGGCGGCCCCGACGACAGCTTCTCGATCGAGCCGCCCGAGCTCGCCGCGCTCTGTGGCAATGCGCGCACGGCCTGGCAGGCGCTCGGCCGGGTCGACTACGGGCCGAAGTCGAGTGAACTGGGCAACATTAAATTTCGCCGTTCGCTCTACTTCGTCAAGGCGCTGGCGGCGGGTGAGGTCATCACGGCCGACGCCGTTCGCAGCGTGCGACCGGGCTTCGGCGCCGCGCCCAAGCACCTCGACGCGGTCATCGGCAAACGCATCGCCGTGGCCACGCCGGCCAACCGCCCGGTGGTGCTGGCCGATCTGATCGACTGACCGCGGCGATCCCTGAAAAGCTCCCTCGGGGAGCTGATGTGTCAGCGACCTCGGTCGATCACACCTTGCGCAAAATGCTCAACAGATGCGGCCCGCGCCACTCCTGGCTGACGACCTGGAAGCTGCCCTTGAACCCGTAGGCGGTCGCCCAGCGGTAGGTGTCGTCGAAGTAGAGGGGGAAGGTCTCTTCGGTGATGATGTTGACGTGCGTCGGGTCGCGGAACGCCGCCGGCTGCGGATAGGCCGGCGTGAACGACAGGAAGTGCCCGCCCGGCTTGAGCACCCGCCACACCTCGTTCATCACTTCGACGAAGGCGTTGCGGCGCGTCGGCGCATAGATCACCCGTGGGACGTGCTCCAGAAAGTCGTGCGCGGTCACGTACTCGAACATCTGGTCCGGGAACGGGATCGGCTCGATCACCAGGTCGGCCTTGACGATGTTGGCATCCGCGTCGTCGCGCACGTCGACACCGTAGACCTCGACGGCGTTGAAGATGTTCTTCGGCGCCAGGCCGCAGCCGATGTCGAGTGCTTTTGTCATTTGGATGCCGCGAGGCCGAGACGATGGGTCGGGCCATGGTGCCGTCGTCGGCCGCATCGGAATGACCGAAAAGCAGCCGCTTTCCGGCCCGCCCGGCTGCTCGGCCCGCGAGTGGCACGGCGCCAGGGTCGCTCGACCGACGACGACCCGTCGCGGTGCGCGATCCATACCGACGCGTCCGTCAGAACCCTCGCTGCCCCAGCTCCTCCCGCTTGCGGGGTGGCGCTACGGCCAGCAGATCGCTTCCGCCCAGCGCAGCCCGGCATCGAGGCGAGTGCACCCAGCAGTTGACCGGCGATCGCGACGTTCATCCAGCGACCGGCGCCCGGGGCGAAGTGCGCCAATACCGCTGATCCGCAACCCCCCGACATGGCCGCCGCCCCCTTCCCTCATTCGACCATCCAGTGCCTCGCCGCGGTCGCGCAGCACCACCGGCTGCAGGTGCACCCCGAGCGGCTGATCGAGGATTACGCCCTGCCGGCCGAGGAGCCGGGCACTGCCGCCGTGCTGCGGATCGCCGGCGAGATCGGCCTGAAGGCCAAGTTCACCCAGCTCGACTGGAGCGCCCTGCTGGCCCAGGAGGGCGTGTTCCCGCTCGTCGCTCGCCTGACCAACGGCACGGCGGTGATCGTCGTCGGCGCGAGCCGCACCGGCGCCGGCGAGATCGCGGTGCTGAACCCGCTCGCCGACCGGCCCGACGAAGTGCTCAAGCTCGGCCGCGACGCCTTCTGCCGCTTCTGGCATGGCGAGGTGCTGCTGCTCAAACGCCTGAACGGCGGCGGCGACGCCGGCACCCGGCCGTTCGGCTTCAGCTGGTTCATCCCAGAGATCCTGAAGCAGCGCTCGGCCCTGCGCGACATCGCCCTCGCCGCACTCGCCATGCACCTGCTGGGCCTGGCCTCGCCGATGTTCTTCCAGCTGGTGATCGACAAGGTGCTCGTCCACCAGAGCATCGCCACGCTCTGGGCGCTCGGCATCGGCATCGTCATCGCCCTCACCTTCGAGGCGGTGCTCGGCTTCCTGCGGCAGCTGCTGACGCTCTCGGCGAGCAACAAGATCGACATGCGGCTGACCCGCCGCACCTTCGGCCACCTGCTGTCGCTGCCGATCGACTACTTCGAGTCGACCACCGCCGGCGTGGTGACGCGCCACATGCAGCAGGTCGAGAAGATCCGCGCCTTCCTGACCGGCCGGATGTTCACCTCGCTGCTCGACGCGACCTCGCTCTTGATCTTCGTGCCGCTGCTGTTCTCCTATTCGGTCAAGCTGGCGATGATCACCCTCGCCTTCACCGCCGTCATCTGCCTGGTGGTCGCGGCGATGGTGCCGAGCTTCAACCGGCGCCTGGCCGACCTCTACAGCGCCGAAGGCCAGCGCCAGTCGATGATGGTCGAGACGATCCACGGCATGCGCACCGTCAAGGCGCTGGCGATCGAGCCGGCGCAGCGGCGCGCCTGGGACCAGCTCTCGGCGATGTCGATCAACATGCACTACCGGGTCGGCAAGATCGGCCTGACCGGCCATGCCATCACCGACTTCCTCGGCAAGTTGCTGCCGGTGGTGCTGATCCTCGTCGGCGCGCAGGATGTCTTCAACCAGTCGCTGACGGTCGGCGCGCTGATCGGCTTTCAGATGCTTTCGGGGCGGGTGGTGCAGCCGCTGATCGCGATCGTCGGCCTGGTCAACGAGTACCAGGAGACGGCGCTTTCGGTGCGCATGCTCGGCGAGGTGATGAACCGGCCGTCGGAGGATTCGTCCGGCCACGGCAGCCTGCGGCCGTCGCTGGTCGGCGAGATCACCTTCGACGACGTGAGCTTCCGCTACCCCGGTGCCAGCCTGAACGTGCTGAACGGCACCAGCTTCACCATCCCGGCCGGCAGCATCGTCGGCGTCGTCGGCCGCAGCGGTTCGGGCAAGACGACGCTCACCAAGCTCATCCAGGGCCTCTACGCCATCGACAAGGGCATCATGCGCTTCGACCGGGTGGATGCCCGGGAGATCGAGCTCGCGCACCTGCGCCGGCAGATGGGCGTGGTGCTGCAGGAAAACTTCCTGTTCCGCGGCTCGGTGCGCGACAACATCGCCGCGGCCCGGCCCGAGGCCGCCTTCGAAGAAATCGTGGCCGCGGCGGATGCGTCGGGCGCCTCCGAGTTCATCGAGCGGCTGCCCCAGGGCTACAACACCATGCTCGAGGAGAACGCCTCGAACCTCTCCGGCGGTCAGAAGCAGCGCCTTTCGATCGCCAGGACCTTGCTGACCAAGCCGCGCATCCTGCTCCTCGACGAGGCCGCGAGCGCGCTCGACCCCGAGAGCGCGGCACTCTTCATCGGCAACCTGGCGCGCATCGCCGTCGGCCGCACGGTGATCATGATTTCGCACCGGTTGTCGACGCTCGTGAATGCCGACACCATCCTGGTGATGCAGCAGGGGCGGCTCGCCGACAGCGGCCGGCACGCCGAGTTGCTGTCGCGCTGCGAGACCTATCAGCAGCTGTGGAATCAGCAGACGAGCCACTTGTGAACGACCCGGCCGTGGACGAAGCGACCGTGAACGAGGTCGGCGAAGCCCGGCCGACGCGCCAGCTCGCCGAGCCGCGGCCGGCGGCCAATGAGCGACGCGCGGACGGGCGTTCGCGGCTGCAGCGCCTGCTGCCCTTTCTGGGCGGCAAGGCGGGCGGTGGCAAGGGCGCCGGTGGCAAGGCGGTTCCCGGCAAGGGCGCCGGTGGCAAGGCCCCGCGCGGCAGGCGCGCCCGCGGCAAGCCGATCGTCGAGTACCTGCCCGACGCCGACGAGATCGAGCGCAGCCCGGTGCCGCCGATGGCCCGGCTGGTGCTGCATGTGCTGCTGACGGCGATCGTGGTCTTCACCGTCTGGGCGACGTTCGCCAAGGTCGATCTGGTGGTGACGGCGCGCGGTCACCTGGTGACGCCGCTGCCGAACGTCGTCGTCCAGCCGCTCGAGACGGCGGTGATCCAGCGGGTCGACGTGAAGATCGGCCAGATCGTCGAGCGAGGCGAGCGGCTGGTGC
>CAXTDH010000321.1:0-4634 GCA_964242405.1 uncultured Rhizobacter sp.
TCATTCGCCAGAGCCATGGCGAACGCGACTTCGCGGCGCTCGGCGACGCGGTGGCAGCGGCGCTCGCGTCGAAGCCGGACGCCCGGCGTTCGGTGGCGCTCGACACCGACATCGGCGCGGCGGGCGCTGCCGAGCAGGCCGCCGCAAGCCCGTGGATGCTGTGACCACCGCGCCGCGCCGCATCGAGGGCGGCGGCACGCCGGAGACGGCCTGGATCGGCTGGCCCGGCTTGACGCGGGTACCGCTCCGGCCGCTCGATCACTGGGTGGCCGCCGATCAGCGCCTGGTCGTCGTCGCGCCGCACCCGGACGACGAGATCCTGGCGGGCGGTGCGCTCGCCAGCCTGCACGCACAGCGCGGTGGCCGCGTGCGGGTGGTGGCCGTGACCGACGGTGAAGCGAGCCACCGTGGCGACCCGGGCTGGACGGCCAGCCGGCTTGCCATCGAACGGCGCAACGAAAGTGCCGAGGGCTTGGTGCGACTGCTCGGTGTCGTGCCGGAGGTCGTCCGCCTGGGCCTGGCCGACGCTGCGGTCGCGGCTCGGGGGGACGAACTGTCGCGGCGACTGCAGCAGATTCTCGAGCCCTCCGACTGCGTCGTCACGACCTGGCGCCTCGACGGTCATCCCGATCACGAAGCGACCGGCTCAGCCGCCGCGAGCGCTTGTGCGGCCGTGGGCTGTCTGCTGATCGAGGCACCGGTCTGGATGTGGCACTGGGCGCAACCCGACGACGCACGCGTGCCGTGGGCGCATCTGGCGGGTGTCGCGATTCCGCCGGCGACGATCGCCCGGCGGCGGCTCGCGATCGCGGCGCACGCCAGCCAGCTCGGCCCGCGTGGCAGCGAAGGCCCGGTGCTCACCACCGGCATCCTCGACCGGCTCGAACGTCGGGTCGAATACTTCTTCGTCGGAGAGTCGCGATGAACTGGCGCCACCGGGCCGCAAGGCGGAGGCGGCCGGGATGAGCGACGGCTCGGGGACGGCAGCCGGCGTCGGTTCGGTCGCCTACTCGGCATCCGAATTCGATGCACTGTTCGCGGGCAGCGACGACCCCTGGGCGTTCCGCACGCGCTGGTACGAGGAGCGCAAGCGTGCCCTGACCCTGGCCAGCCTGCCGGCGCCACGTTACGCATCGGCTTACGAGCCCGGCTGCGCCAACGGCGAGCTCACGGCCGCACTCGCGCCGCGCTGCGAACGCCTGCTCGCGTCGGACGGCTCGGCGCGTGCCGTGGACATCGCCCGGCGTCGCACCGCGGCACTCGGCAACGTCGAGGTTCGCACCGCCTGGCTGCCCGATGCCTGGCCGGACGGCCGCTTCGACCTCGTCGTCGTCAGCGAACTCGCCTACTACCTCGATGCGCCGACGCTCGGCCGCTTCGGGCAGCGGCTGCGCGCCTCGCTGGAGGCGGGCGCGACCGTGCTCGCCTGTCACTGGCGGCGCCGGATCGAGGGCTGCTCACTGAACGGCGACGAGGTGCACGAACGCCTGGCCGAAGCCCTCGCGCTGCCGCACCTGTTGCGGGTGCTGGACGCCGATCTGCGGCTCGACGTCTGGTGCGGCGATGGCCGTTCGGTCGGCCAGCGAGAGGGCCTCGCGTGACCATTCGTCGCTGCGACGTCGGCCCTGCAAACGAGCGTTTCTCGACGGGTCAGCGTTGACCCATCCGCGTCGACCCACCACTAATATCGGTACATGCCCAACGCCATCGACGACGACAGCCGTCTCCCCGACGCCTATTTCTACGAGCCCCGCCTCGGCCACGGCCTGCCACACGACCCGTTCAATTCGATCGTCGGGCCGCGGCCGATCGGCTGGATCGGCTCGCGCGATGGCGAAGGCCGGCTGAACCTCGCGCCGTACAGCTTCTTCAACGCCTTCAACTACACACCGCCCATCGTCGGCTTCGCCAGCATCGGCTGGAAGGACACGGCGCGCAACGCCCACGAGACACGCGAGTTCACCTGGAACCTCGCGACCCGGCCGCTCGCCGAGCAGATGAACGCGACCTGCGCCAGCGTGCCGCCGGAGGTCGATGAGTTCGTCCTGGCCGGGCTGACGCCGGCCGCATCGAGGCTGATCTCGGTGCCACGGGTCGCCGAGAGCCCGGTCAGCTTCGAGTGCCGCGTGACGCAGACGCTGCGGCTCGCCGGTGCCGACGGCGCCCTGGTCGACACCTGGCTGACGCTCGGCGAGGTCGTCGCCGTGCACATCGACCCGCGGCTGCTGAAGGACGGCATCTACGACACCGCCGCTGCGCAGCCGATCCTGCGCGGTGGCGGTCCGGGGGACTACTTTCAGGTCACGCCGGAGCAGCGGTTCGTGATGCGGCGGCCTCGGTGATGGGGGCGTTCGGCGGCGCCGCTGCGGGTCACCGCGGCTCCGTCGCCGCAGCCGTTCAGCGCGGCTTCAAGTAGCCGCTCTCGATCCAGGCCGAGGCACTGCCGACGTTGAGCCTGAACGACGGCGCGACGCCGACCTGTGCGATCCGTTCGCCGAGCGCATCGGTGGCGGTCAGCTTCGCCGACGGGCTGTCCTCGTCGGGTTCGATATCGAGCGTGACCGTGATCCGCCCGCTCGGCATGTCGACCCGCACGCTCTTGTGCAGCTGCGAATGCAATTGCTGCTCATGCCGGCGCAGCACTTCCGACGCCGTCTTGACCAACGTGTGGAAAGCCGACGTGTCGAGCGGCTTCGGGTTCTTCTTGTCGCGGCCCATGGTCCAGGGGCCGACCAGCGCCGGCTCGGCCTCGCCCTGACGGGTCATCGCGACCGCCCAGCCCTCGTCGTCCTCGTTCTTTATGACCTCGGCCATCCAGCCGTCGGCGCGCCAGAGGCGGGGCGACTGGATGTCGGCGGTGGGGTCGAGTTCTGTCGTGATCGGATCGTGTGCAGCCATGGCACCGAGTATCGCCCTGGCCCACCCGATCGTTCGGCGGCGCCGCTCACACCCCCTTCGGCTGCACGTCCACCTTCTGTGCGAAGAACGACCCTGCGAAGCGCTTCTTCAACCGCTGCTTTGCCCAGATCGCCTCGTCGTATGCCGCCAGGACGACGTCGCCCTTGATGACCACGACCTTGCCGCCGTAAAGCTCGGACAGCGTTTTTTCGTGGGCCAGGTAATAGGCCTGTTCGCGTTGCAGTGAGGAGCTCATGGAGGCGTTTCCGTGGTGTTGGAATCGGCGGGCCGCCGATGACCTCCGTGTTTTCGGCAACTAAGCCTCATTGTTGACAGCCTCGTTGACGGGAATCGTAGAAACAGGCGGGGCGTTGTCACCAGGCTGGCGTCCACCGATACCGTCGATTGCACCGTCCGCCCGGCCGCGCCGTGCCGGCAACGTCCACCAGGCCGGCAGCAGCGCACGCACCTCCGGGCGCTCGAAGCGGTCGTCGATGAGGTGGACGGTGCCAAAGTCCTGCGGCGTGCGGATGACCCGGCCGGCCGCCTGCACCACGCGCTGAAGGCCGGGGTAGAGGTAGGCGTAGTCATGGCCCCGGCCACGGCCGAACATCGCCTCCATCCGCTCCCGAAACTGCTCGTTGACCGGATTGACCTGCGGCATTCCCAGGGTCGCGATGAAGGCCCCGATCAGCCGCCCGCCAGCGAGATCGATGCCCTCCGCGAAGGCGCCGCCGAGCACGGCGAAGCCGATGCCGCTGCCGCCGGCCGTGAAACGGGCCAGGAAGCCGGCGCGTTCGGCCTCGCTCATCGAGCGCGATTGCTCCCACACCGGGGTGCCCGGATGTCGCCGCCGGAACAGGGCGACGACGCGCGCCAGGTAATCGAAGCTGCTGAAGAACGCGAGATAGTTGCCCGGCGCCTGCGCATGCTGCGCGGCCATCAGCTCGACGATCGGCGCCAGCGACGCCTGGCGCCGATCGAAGCGGGTCGAGATGTGGCTGGCGAACCGGACCTGGAGCTGACCGGCGTCGAATGGCGACGGGGTGTCGATCCAGTCGCAGCGATCGTTGGGCAGGCCGAGCAGGTCGGCATGGAAGCGCTTCGGCGCGAGCGTCGCCGAGAACAGCACCACCGCCTTCGCGGCCGCGAACCGGGGGACGACAAACGGCGCGGGCACCAGGTTGCGCAGGCTGAGCGTCGAGGACGGTGACGCTGAACGCATCGACATCGACATCGACATCGGCGTCGACACGGACACCGAAATCGAAATCGGCATCGATCGGGCGCCCGGCAGCCGGTCATTGTCTGACAGCCCATCGCCACCCGCCCCTTCGACCCCGGATGCGTCCCCGGCGGTCAGGTCGACGATCGAGTGCACGCCGAACGCATCGCATAGCCGGCTGAAGTGCAGCGTGTCGAAGTAGAAGCGCAAGACGAGCGGCGGCAGCTCCGGCGGGTCGGTGGCCAGATGGTCGGCAAAAGCGGCGTTGACGTTCTGCAGCGCGGCCAGCCAACGCTCGGGTGGCTCGGCGAGAGCGGTGTAAGGCGGACAGGCCTGCCGCTCGAGATCCGCCCAGCACGCCGCCAACCGGGCGAGCGCCGACGCGACCGGCGCCGGCGCCAGCGGCCGCACGGCCTGCAACTGCCCGGACGTCAACGCTGCCGAGTACATCGACCGGGCGCGCGGCACCAGGTTGTGCGCCTCGTCGACCAGCACCCCGACCCGCCAGTCG
>CAXTDH010000322.1:0-4626 GCA_964242405.1 uncultured Rhizobacter sp.
TCTGCGGGCCGCCGAGCAGCTCGGGGATCACGTACTCGCCGACGCAGGGGATGAAGACCAGCATCGAGCCCGCGACGATCCCGGCCTTCGACAGCGGCACGGTGATCTTCCAGAACGCGATCCAGGCGCTCGCGCCGAGGTCGTTCGCCGCTTCGAGCAGGCGCAGGTCCATCTTCGAGAGCGTCGAGTAGAGCGGCAGCACCATGAACGGCAGGTAGGTGTAGACCATGCCGATGACGAGCGAGAACGGCGAGGTCAGGTAGTTGGCCGGGCCGGGGATCAAACCGGCAGCGAGCAGCAGGCGGTCGGCGCCGATGGCGGTCAGGGCGTCTGCCACCCAGCCGCCCTCGCTGAGCAGGCCTTTCCAGGCGTAGACGCGCAGCAAGAAGGCGGTCCAGAAGGGCAGCATCACCAGCATCAGCAGGGCGGGCCGCACGCTCGCTCGGGCGCGCGCCATGAAGTAGGCGAACGGGTAGCCGATCAGCAGGCAGAAGGCGGCGGTGACGGCGGCGTAGCCGAGGCTCGCGAGGTAGTTGCCGAGGTAGAGGTCGTCGTGGGCGATGAAGCGGTAGGTGTCGAGCCGCGGTGTGAACTGCCAGCTGCCGCCGACGTGCTTGAGCACATCGCCGATCTGTGCACCTTCCATTTCCGAGACGCTGATCTTGAGCAGGATCAGGAAGGGCAGGAGGAAGAACGCGAGCAGCCACAGATAGGGAATCGCGATGACGGCGCTGCGGCCCACGCCGCGGTGACGGGGCCGTGCGGCGGGTACAGGTGTCGGTACCGGTACGGAGGCCTGTGCCTGCACCTGCGCCTGCGCCGGTGCCGATGCCGGTGCCCGTGCCGGTGCCTGTCCGGAGGCGGGCGTTGTCCGGCTCATGCGGTCAGCAGCACCGGAGCGACCGGCGCCCATCGGGCCCAGGCCGTGTCGCCTGGCGCCAGGCGGCCGCCGAGGCCCCGGTCGAGGTTGCCCTGGCTGACCTTCAACACCGCACCGCTGGCGAGTTGCAGGTGGTAGACGGTGTAGCTGCCGAAATAGGCGACATCGCGGACCGTGGCGGCGACACCGTTGGCCGTCGTTTCGCCCAGCGGCGGAGGCGACGGCTCGAGAACGATCTTCTCGGGGCGCAGGGCGATGGTGACCTTCGCCCCGGCAGCGAGGCCGGGGACGGCATCGATCCGTAGGCGGCAGTCGCCGCAATCGATCACCGCAGAATCCGCATCCACCTCGAGCGCCCGGCCCTCGAGCAGGTTGACGCTGCCGATGAAGTCGGCGACGAATCGCGTCGCCGGCGATTCATACACCTCCGCCGGCGGCCCGACCTGCAGCACCCGGCCTTCGCTCATCACCGCGATCCGCGAGGCCATCGTCATGGCCTCTTCCTGGTCGTGGGTGACCATCACGCAGGTGACGCCCACCTCCCGGACGATCTTGACGAGCTCGATCTGCGTCTCCTCGCGCAGCTTCTTGTCGAGCGCGCCCAGCGGCTCGTCGAGCAGCAGCAGCTTCGGGCGCTTGGCGAGGCTGCGGGCGAGCGCCACCCGCTGCTGCTGGCCGCCCGAGAGCTGGTGCGGCTTGCGCTTGGCGAAGCTTGCGAGCTGGACGAGCTTCAACATCGCCTCCACCCGTTCGATGACTTGCGGCTTCGGCATGCGGTCGCGCCGCAAGCCGAAGGCGATGTTGTCGAAGACGCTCAGATGCGGGAACAGCGCGTACGACTGGAACATCATGTTGAACGGCCGCTGGTAGGCGGGCAGGGCGGAGATGTCCTGCCCGGCGAACAGGATCCGGCCGGCGGTCGGCGTCTCGAAGCCGGCGAGCATCCGCAGCAGGGTGGTCTTGCCACAACCCGACGAGCCGAGCAGCGCGAATATCTCGCCCTGGGCGATGTCGAGCGACACATGGTCGACCGCGAGCGTGTGGCGGCGGCCGTCGCTCGCGCCGAAGTCCTTGACCAGGTCGTCGATCCGCAGCAGCGGCGCTGCCGACACGATGCCCGGCACCGGGTTCTGGCTCATCGAGCCACGCCGAGGCGCAGCGCATCGGCCAGGGTCAAATCCAGGCAGCGGCGGATGAGGGCCATCATCTCGTCGATCTGGGCGGGGGTGATGACGAGCGGCGGGGCCACGATCATGCGGTCGCCGACCGCCCGCATGACCAGGCCGTTGGCGAAGCAGTGGCTGCGGCAGATCATGCCGATTTCGAGCGACGGATCGAAGCAGGTGCCCGTCGACTTGTCGGCGACCAGCTGCACGGCGGCCATCAGGCCGCAGGTCTGCACCTCGCCGACCAGCGGGTGATCGGCCAGGGCGGCGAACTGCGCTGCCAGGTACGGCCCGAGCACGTCCCGGACCGTCTTGACGACGCCTTCCCGCTGCAGCAGCCGGATGTTGGCCAGGGCCACGGCACAGGCGACCGGGTGGCCCGAGTAGGTGTAGCCGTGGTTGAACTCGCCGCCCTGGTCGATCAGCACCCGCGCGACCCGTTCGCCGACCATGACCCCGCCCAGCGGGATGTAGCCCGAGGTGACGCCCTTGGCGAACGTCATCAGATCAGGCCGAAAGCCGAAGCGCTCGCAGCCGAACCAGTGGCCGGTCCGGCCGAAGCCGCAGATCACCTCGTCGGACACGAGCAGGATGCCGTGCCGGTCGCAGATGCGCTGGATCTCCGGCCAGTAGGTGTCCGGCGGCACGATCACGCCGCCGGCGCCCTGCACGGGCTCGCCGATGAAGGCGGCGACCCGCTCGGCGCCGATCTCGAGGATCTTCGCCTCCAGCCAGCCCGCGGCGGTCAGGCCGAAGTCGCCGCGGCTGGCACCCTGGCCGAGCTCGAACCAGAACGGCTGCTCGATGTGGACGATGCCGGGGATCGGCAAGCCGCCCTGGGCGTGCATGCCCGCCATGCCGCCGAGCGAGGCGCCGGCCATCGTCGAGCCGTGGTAGGCATTGTTGCGGCTGATGATGACGCTGCGCTGCGGCTGACCGAGCACATCCCAGTAGCGGCGCACCATGCGGACGACCGTGTCGTTGCCTTCGGATCCGGAACCGGAGAAAAAGACATGCTGAAATTGCGGCGGCGAGACCTGAGCCAGCAGCTCCGCCAGTTCGATCGCTGGCGGGTTGGCCGACTGGAAGAAGGAGTTGTAGAACGGCAGGCGCTGCAGTTGCGCGGTCGCGGCGTCGATCAGCTCACGCTGCCCGTAGCCGACGTTCACGCACCAGAGGCCGGACATCGCGTCGAGGATCTTGTGCCCGTCGGTGTCCCAGAGGTAGATGTTCTCGGCCCGGTCGATCACGCGCGAACCCTTGGCGGCCAGCGCCTTGAAGTCGGTGAACGGGTGCAGGTAATGCGCCGAGTCGGCGGCTTGCCACCGGGCGGTGGAGCGGGAGGTGGCGTCGTTCATCGATCGATTGTGGTCGGTACGCGGGCGTGGGCCGGGCGAGCGAAATCGGAGCGATCAGGCAGGCAGCGCCGGCCTGCGCGAAGGCGCTTCAGACGTGAAGCAAAAGGTGCTCCCGCTCCCACGGCGAGATGACCTTCATGAACTCGTCGTGCTCGATCTCCTTGACCTCGGAGTAGACGGTGATGAACTCCTTGCCGAGCACGTCGTGCAAATCCTTTTCGTCGGCCAGCCAGCCCAGCGCTTCGCTGAGCGACCGCGGCAATTGGTATTCCGACAGGTAGGCGTCGCTCTTGCACTCGGGCGCCGGCTCGATCCGGTTCATCAGCCCGAGGTAGCCGCAGGCAAGCGTGGTCGCCAGAGCGACATAGGGGTTGGCGTCGGCACCGATCACCCGGTTCTCGATCCGCCTCGAGGCAGCGGTCGCGACGGGGGAGCGAATGCCGACCGTCCGGTTGTCGCTACCCCACTGGATGTTGATGGGCGCTGCGGAGGAGCGGGCGAGGCGCCGATAAGAATTCACATACGGTGCGAACAGCGCCATGGCGGCCGGCGTGTACTTCTGCAGCCCGCCGATATACCAGTAGAACTCGCGGCTGGGTGAACCGTCTTCGTTGCTGAAGATGTTCAGCCCGGTCGCTTTCGAGAGGATGCTCTGGTGCACATGCATCGCACTGCCCGGTTCCGTGGCCATTGGCTTGGCCATGAAGGTGGCGTACATCTCGTGGCGCATGGCCGCTTCGCGGATGGTGCGCTTGAAGAAGAAGACTTCGTCGGCCAGGCCGAGCGGCTGGTCGTGGAAGAAGTTGATTTCCATCTGCCCCGCGCCGACCTCGTGGATCAGGGTGTCGACGTTGAGCTCCATCTTGGCGCAATAGGCGTAGATGTCCTCGAACAGCGGGTCGAACTCGTTCACGGCGTCGATCGAATAAGCCTGCCGGGAGGTCTCTGCCCGGCCGCTGCGGCCCCGCGGCGGGCGCAGCGGGGTGTTCGGGTCGGTGCTGCGCTCGATCAGGTAGAACTCGAGCTCCGGCGCGACGATCGGCGTCCAGCCGGCGGCGTCGTAGAGACCGCAGATGCGGCGCAGGACCGAGCGCGGCGCGTAGGGAATCATCTCGCCGTCGCGGTCGAAGCAGTCGTGGATCACCTGCGCGGTGGGGTCGGTCGCCCAGGGCACGATCCGCACGGTGCTCGGGTCGGGCCTCAGGTGCATGTCCCGGTCGGT
>CAXTDH010000323.1:0-4622 GCA_964242405.1 uncultured Rhizobacter sp.
CCGCAGGACTTTGCCTGGATGGACATAGGGCACGGCCTGGTCGATTCCTACTGTTTCGCGGCGCTGGTCGGCGGCGTCGCGGCCTACCACCTGTTCCCCGATTTCGTCGGCGGCAAGAACGAGTCGATGCACGACGCGGGCCTGGAAAACGGCCGCAAGGTGGTCGACTTGGCAATGAAGACGCGCGGCGATTCGCCGTTCATCGCCGGCGAGTTGAGCCTGGCCGACCTGTACCTCGCGCCTATCGTCTTCTACGTGTCGCTGACCCCCGACATCACCGCCCTGCAGAACGTGGCCGGCTTTGCCGACTGGTGGACGGGCGTGCAGGCGCTGCCGAGCTTCAAGGGCACGGAACCGGCGCTCGGTTGACGGCGTCGCAGCGGCCACGGTCCGCTGGCAGCTTCATCAGACACCCGCGAGCGCAACCATCATGATCCAAGGAACCCGATGAACGAACTGAGCGAGCAACAGCTGGCGGACTTCCGCTCCACCCTCATGGCCCGCGGCCGTGAACTGCACCTCGAGGTGCAAGGCGTCGAGAACGACCGCAACGAGGCGCTGACCGCTTCTCGCGATGAGGTCGAGGATGCGGGCGACGAGGCGGAAGTCCGGCGCGAGGATGAAGTCCGCAGCGCCGAGGAGGATCGCGACGAAGGCGAACTGCGGGAAATCGAAGCCGCGTTGGCGCGCCTGGATGCCGGGCAGTACGGCATCTGCGTCGATTGCGACGAACCGATTCCCTTGCCTCGCCTGCAGGCCCGGCCATCGGCGACCCGGTGCATCGCCTGTCAGGAGATCGACGAGAAGCGGGCGCAGCAAGCGGGCGCCTGAGCGACTCGATCGGCGCTGGAAGCACGTCACGCTGAGCTGGTGGGGTCGGTGGCGGTGCCGGCGTCGAAGTTCCCGGCGTCGCCCGCAACCGCCCGTCGCCGGGTGCCGTCGAACCGAGTCACGCCCTCTCGGTCGAGGAATTCGAGCACCTGCACGGTCAGGTTGCGGCCGATGCCGGTGCGGTCGCGATAGGCGGCGGCGTCGAAGCGGCCGGCATCGGGCGACTCGCGCGACAAATGCCGCGCGTGATCGGCGAGTTTCATCACCGTCGCCGGCAGAAAGTAGCGATTGGCGGCGACCGGCACCAGCGCACCGTGCCGGCCGATGCGGCCCAGGGCGTCGAGCAACGCGGGCAACGGCAGGTCGAGCGCAGCGGCCAGGTCGCCGACGATCGGCGGTCGCAAGCCTTCCAGTTCCAGCAGCGAAGCGACACGCGCCAGCAGAGTGGCATCGGTCGGCGACAGCACCGCACGGTGACAGGTGAGCCGGCAGCGCAAACCCTCACGGGCGGCCGCACCCTCTGCCACCAGCGAGCCGAGGGCCGCGTTCAGCAGCGCCGCGACCGGCGCGACTGGCGCAGCCGGCACGACCGGCCGCACGGGGGCGCCCGGCGCATCTCTCCTGCCCTCGACCTTGCTTCTGCCCTCGACGGCGACGTCGGCATCGGCCGCCCGCAGCATTGCTTGCAACCGTACGGCGAGTGCCGCCTCGCTCGGCCCCACGCTCTCCGGCTGCTCGACATGCCAGGCTGCGAGCACCCTGCGGACCTGTTCGCGAAGCGCCTGCCAGTGGGTCGGCGCCAAGGCCCAGCGCAGGCCATCGCGGCTGTCGACGATCACCGCCACTTCCAGCGTTCGGAGCAAGGCGCCGACCTCCGGCTGCGTCAGGTTGCGCGCGACCGCGAACCGGTCGAGCGCCACGCCCCGGGGCGCATCGGCCATCAGCCGGCGCAGTGCGTCCAGGGGCGAGGCCAGCGCCATCGCGGCCAGAAACCTCGCGCGGGCCGCCCGCTGGCGGCCGCGGGCCGGCGCGAACGGGTCGAGCACCCGGCCGCCGGCGATCACACCCCGAGGGTCGGCCGGGTCACGGATGATGAACCGGTCGCCCGCGACGGCGGCCACCGGTTGGTCGAGCAGGAGTTGCGCATGGCCGCTCGCGCCGGCGCCGATCGCCGCGCCGAACAGCACGACGAGGCGCAGCGGCACCGCGGCCGCGCCCAGGTGCAGCAGCAAGCCATCGCGGTCGGCGAGCGGTCGAGGCGCGCCCTGGACCACGTCGAGCGCGACATCGAGACGTGCCGTGGGCGCATGGGCCGGCGGCGCGAGCAGCCAGTCGCCGCGCGCCGTGTCGGCCGCGCGCAACTCGCTGCCACCGGCGATGTTGACCGCCACGCGCTCGCTCGCCATGGCCCGGTCCACCGGCCGCCCCTGCGCCTGCAGGCCGCGGACGCGCACCGATGCACCGGCCGGCGACACGATCAGGCGATCACCGACCTGCACCGAACCGGACAGCACCGCACCCGCCACCACCCGGCCCGCGCCGGTCACCGTGAAGCCGCGGTCGATGGCGAGGCGGAAGTGCCCGCCGAGATCGCGTGGAGGCAACGACCGGCCGAGGGCGATCAGATGTTGTCGCAGGGCGGGCAGGCCGGCGCCGCTCGTCGCCGCCGCCACCGGGAACACCCGGGCCCCAGCGAACCGCCCGCCCGACAGCATCGCGGCCACTTCGCCTTCGGCGGCCGTCCGGCGCTCGGGCGTCACCCGGTCGATCTTCGTCAACACGACGGCGACGCTTGCGACGCCGAGCAGCGTCAGGATGGCGAGGTGTTCGCGGGTCTGCGGCATCGGCCCGTCGTCGGCCGCGACGATCAGCAGCGCCACGTCGACGCCGGCGATGCCGGCGAGCAAGTTGCGGATGAACCGCTCATGGCCGGGCAGGTCGAGAAAGGCGGTCGCCGCGCCGTCGCCCAGGTCGGTCGATGCGAAACCGACGTCGATCGTCAGGCCGCGGCGCTGCTCCTCGGCCAGGGTGTCGGTGTCGACCCCCGTCAGCGCCCGGACCAGACTCGTCTTGCCATGGTCGACATGGCCGGCGGTCGCGACGATCACGGCGAGAACCGCCGCCGATCAGGCCGGTGCCGACACCACCAGGCGCTGCAGGATCGCCGCCAGCGCCCCATCGGCCAGCGCCCGCAGTTCCGCGTCGCTCCGGTCCTGGATCGGATGGGCGACGAACACCATCGCCGGGTCGACGCCGAGCGATTGCGACTGCAGCCGGGCTGCGTCGACGAATTCGGTAGAAGCCACACCGACGCCCGCAATGCCACGCGACTCGAGATCCACGATGTCATGCATACAGCACGACGTGCAGGACCCTCAGTCGGCCAGGCCTTCCACGACGACCCGGCATTCGGCGGCGATCTGCTGCCGCAGCGCCGTCGGGGCCGGGCGGGTGAAGGTCGGCTTGCGGTAGCGGCGGACGGCGATGCCGCGCTCGCCCAGGAGCTCGGCCAGGCGGTCGAGGAAGACGTTGCCGCGCGCCTTCGAGATGTCGAGTATGCCGACGGTGGCACCTTCGAGTGTCGCCGGGCGCGGCGTGAGCGCCCGGGTCGTCGGCGCCGACTCCGAGGTCGGGTCGAGCAGGGAATGCAGGGTCAGACTCGTCATGCAGTGATCTCCTTGGTGACGGGCGTCGAGCCGGTGGCACCGGACGCCGCCCAGCCGGCGATGATCGCGGAAAAGAGGCCCGCCGTGCCGCCGGCGCGCACGATGAGCAGGCCGCCGGGGCGGAACTTCGGCACCCGGGTGCCGGCGAACGACGCCGGCAAGCCCTCGGCGATGCCGCCTGCTCCGGCGAGCAGCGGGTCGGCGTCGGCCAGCAGCAGCGATTCGAGCTCCTGCAGCAACCGCACCTTCGACCAGCCGGCCTGGGTGAAGACGCGGGCGTGTTCCGGCGACACCACCAGCAGCGCGTCGCCCGCCAAGGCGAGCTTCGGATGGTCGACGCTGCGCAGGCACAGCGCGAAGCTCCGCGCGAGCGATTCGGGCTCGCGCGACTTCTGGTCGACGACGCCCTGCACGCCTTCACCGGGAAAGAGCGTGACGGTCGAGGCGCCGGGCGCGAAGCCGCGCTCGACGGCCAGCGACTGCCAGGCCGGGTCTTCGGCCTCGGCGAAGCAGAAGCTGTACTTGCCGGGGTTGCCGAGCGTCGACCGGTCGATCTCGCCCGGCCGGCCGCCGCCGACGTTTCGGATCACGAGCTGCAGCGCCCGGCCGATGGTGGCGTTCGCGCGGTTGCCCTGGCCGAGCGCATTGACGCCCGAATTCATGCCGATGCGCCGCGCCACCGGCCCGTTGACGACGACGACCGGGCTGCCGAACATGGTCGTGCAGAGCAGCCCGTGCATGCCGAATTCGTCGATCAGCGCAGCCTCGACCGCCGCCAGCACCACCGGCAGGTACTCGGGCTTGCAGCCCGCCATGACGGCGTTGATCGCCACCTTCTCGACGGTGCAGGGCGCGAGATCGGGCGGCACATGGCCGATCACCTCGTCGGGCCGGCGCGTCGTGCCTTGCAGCATGCGCAGCACCCGCACGGCGGTCGGCGGCACGACCGGCAGGCCGTCGCTCCAGCCGCGATCGAAGCAGGCCTCGATCGGGTCTTCGGACTCACCGACCTCGATCGGGCGCGAGACAAGGCCGGTATCGCCGAAGCGGACGAGCAGTTCTTCGGCGATGCCGGGCGCCAGCGTCTTCGAGCCGCAACCGGGGCGCATCTCCGGCAAGTCGCTG
>CAXTDH010000324.1:0-4600 GCA_964242405.1 uncultured Rhizobacter sp.
GGGAGCGACGGCCGGCGTCTGCTGGTTCGTTGAAAGATACATCATGACTCTGAAAACCATCGACATCGAGACCGCACCGAACCCGCGGGCCAGCCTGATCGTGCTGCACGGCCTGGGCGCCGATGCCGACGACTTCGTCCCCTTTGCTCAGGAGCTGAAGTTGAGAAGCGTCGGGCCGGTCCGGTTCGTGTTCCCGAGCAGCCCGGTGCGGCCGGTGACGATCAACGGCGGCTACCAGATGCCCGCCTGGTACGACATCCTCGGCGCCGACCTCGGGCCGAACAGCCGGGCGCGCGAGGACGAAGCCGGTTTGCGCGAGTCGCAGGCGCTGGTCGGGGAGCTGATCGAGCGCGAGAAGGCGCGCGGCGTGCCGGCTTCGCGGGTCGTGCTCGGCGGCTTCTCGCAAGGTTGCGCGATGACGCTGATGACGGGGCTGCGCTACCCGGAGCGCCTGGGCGGGCTGCTGGCGATGTCCGGTTACCTGCCGCTGGCCGCGCTGATGGAGGCCGAGCGCCATGCCGCGAACGCCGATGTGCCGATCTTCCAGGCTCACGGCACGGCCGACGGCGTGATCCCGATCGCCCGCGCAATCACTACCCGGGACTCGCTCATCGCCGCCGGGCACCCGCTCGAATGGCACGCCTACCCGATGCCGCACTCGGTATGCGCCGAGGAGATCGCGGACATCAACCGCTGGCTGCTGAAGGTGCTGGCCTGAACAGCTGACAGGGCGAACGGACGGCTCGGGCTCGATCACACGACCGCTGACAGACAGCGTCGCAGAAGTGCAGCATCGCAGCATCGCAGCATCGCAGTGACTGCAGCCTCGCAGCCCCGTTGGGCCTCGGGACCCGCAGCGCTGCTCAGCCTTGCTTCGGCAGCGCTCCAACAGGCGGCGGCGGCCCGAACCGCTGAGACGGGCGCTCGGCGCGGCTGTAGAGCCCCGCGACCTTCGGAATGTTCGCCTCGATGTCGTGGATGCGCGTCGGCCCCGACGGGTGGGTGCTGAGAAAAGGCGGCGGCGCGCTCTTGCTCAGGCGCCCCATTTTCTGCCACAGGGTCACACCGGCGCGCGGGTCGTAGCCGGCCCGTGCCGCGAGCTCGAGGCCGATCAGATCGGCTTCGGTCTCATCGCTACGGCTGAAGACCAGGCCAGCCAGCTGGCTGCCCATGCGGACCAGCGCGTCGCCGGCGTAGCCGAGGCCGAGCACCGCCGAGAGCGCGCCGGCACCGAGCCGCGTCAGCATCTGCTTGCTCATCTGCTCTCGGGCGTGTTCGCGCAGCGCATGGGTCGCCTCGTGGCCCATGATCATCGCCACTTCGTCGTCGCTCAGCTGCAGCTTTTGCAGGATGCCGTAGAAGAACGCGATCTTGCCGCCCGGCATGCAGAAGGCGTTTACCTGCTGGCTGCCGATCACGTTCACTTCCCAGTTCCACTGCCGTGCGCGCGGGTTCCATTCATAGGTGTGGGGAATGATGCGCTCGGCAATGGTCCGCAGCCGGACCAGCTGCAGATGGTTGGGCGGTGCCAGCGCCCGATGCTGCGCGGCCTGCTGCAGCATTTGCCCATACTGTTGCGCAGCCGCCTGCTCGATCTGCCGAGCGTCGGGCGCGAGCTTGCTGAACGTGGAAGGCCCACCGACCTCGACCCCTTCACGCGACCAGGCGCTGCCCGACGGCAAGCCGACTGCCGCCGTGCTCCCGGCGAGCAGGAGTCGGCTGGTGAACAACCGGCGTTGCGGATTGAACGCCCCGGCACGACTGCAGGCACAGCGCAGGCAGTGATGGGCAATGGGTGCCGTCGATGAGCTTTGATATTCCATCGTCCAATTCGCAGATTTGCAGTCAGGCGGTGCCCCCCGGGCCATCGGCAACAGCGGTAGCAGGGGCGGTGACCGCGGCGGTGTGGGTGGCGCTGGCAGCGGCAGTCAGGCCGGCTGCCGATGCCGCCTCGATCGATCCGTCCAGATCGCCGGCGTTGGACACCAGCATTCGGCGCACCTGGGGCAGCAGCAAGAAGGCCGGGAAGCTGAGGAAGAAGGTCAGCAAAAAGTAGTTGGCATAGCCCATCTCCTGGGCGCCGATGCCGCCGGCCCACCCGGCCACCGCCCGGCTGAAGGCGAAGATGCTAGATAGGATGGCGTATTCGGTCGTCGCCTTGGCTCGGCTCGTGATCGCCATCAGGAACGCGAGAAAGGCGCCGGTGCCGAGCCCCGCGGTCAGGCTCTCCGTGCCGCTCGCCAGGTACACGAGCGCCTGGTGCAGCGGTGGAATCTCGCTGCCCTGCGGCAGGTGCGGCAGCTGCCAGGCCGCGAGCGCGTACACGACGTTCGGCGACGCCTGCCAGAGCCCGAGCACCCACAAACCGCGAAACAGCCCGCGCCGGTCGACATACCAGCCGCCGATCAGCCCGCCGACGATCGACAGCACCAGGCCGATCTGCACGCTTACCAGGCCGATCTGCTGGTTGCTGAACCCCGAGTCGACCCAGAACGGCTTGATCATGAAGCCGATCGAGGTGTCGCCGAGCTTGTAGAGCAGGATGAAGGCGAGGATGGCGATCATTCCCGGCCGCGACAGCAGCCCCACCCAGGCGCCGAAGACCGGCCCTTCGCGCATCAGCTGCGCCCGCGGATGACGCGCCGCCGTGACCATCAACGCCTCCCCGAGAAACATCAGGCCGACCGGCAGCGCACCCTTGAACCACCAGGTGCCGCTGACCTGGCGAATGTGCTCCCAACCCGCCACCCGGGCGACCGGCGCCAGCACCGGCCAGAGCAGGCCGATGAGCACGAAGCCGAGCGCCGCGCCCCAGAGCGGCTGTTCGCGCAGCAGGTCGAGTTCCGTGGCGACGCTGCTGTTCGTCGACACATGCGCCCGTTCCGGCGGCGCGAACAGGGCCATCACGGCGTTGGCCGCGAACACCGCGCCGCCGAGCAGGTAGGCGACGCTCCAGCCGAACCAGCCGGACAGGATCAGCACGATGCCGGCGAAGATCATGCCGACGCGGTAGAAGCCGACCCGAAAGCCGTTCGCCATCCCGTATTCGTGGCGATCGAGCAGCTCGATTGTGTAGCCGTCGGTCGCGATGTCGTTGGTGGCGGAGAGCACGGTGAAGGCACCGATCGCCAGCCACACCCATGGCCCGAAGGCGCCTTGCCCGCCAGCCATCGCCTCGCTCGCGAAGAACCACATCACCGCCGCCATGCCGGCATTCGCCCCGGCGATCCACCAGCGGTGGCGGCGTGCCCAGTCTATCGCCGGTGCCCAGAGGAACTTGACCGTCCAGGCCAGGCCGAGCAAGCTCAGCAGGCCGATATCGGCGAGGTTGACGCCTTGCTGACGAAAGTAGACCGGGAAGATGTCGAAGAAGACGCCGAGCGGCAGGCCTTCGCTGAAGTAGAGCAGCGCGACCCAGAACAGCTTGCGACGGTAGACGGGGACGTGGGCGGCAGCCGCCGTGCCGGGCGGGTCGGCTGGCCCGGGCCCGCGAGCGGAGGAGGTCATCGGCTCATTTTAAGAGGGCCGGTGCAGGCTGAGACGCACCACGAGCGGCGATGCGCCAGCGGGCAAAGCCGCGTTTACGCACGGCACGACGGATCGTCGCGGAGGCCCGGCAAGGCAGGCGGGCCGATGATCTTGCAGAATGACGCCATGACCCTCTCGTCTCGAGCCCTTGCGCCTGCGTTCTCAGACTCGGAATTCCGCGCCGCGCTCGGCATGTTCGCGACCGGTGTGACCATCATCACCGCCCGGGATGCGAGCGGCGCCCCGGTGGGCTTGACAGCGAACTCGTTCAATTCGGTGTCGCTCACACCGCCGCTGGTGCTCTGGAGTTTGGCCCGAAGCGCGAGCTCGATGCCGGCGTTCGAGCACGGTTCGCACTACGCGATCAATATCCTCTCGGCCGGCCAGCATGCGCTCGCGGCACGCTTTGCCAGCCGGGGGGTCGACCGCTTCGCCGACCTGCCGTACCGCGAGGGCATCGGCGGCGCGCCCATCCTCGAGGGCTCCGCCGCGGTGTTCGAGTGCTTCAACCGCAGCCAGTACGAAGAGGGCGACCACGTCATCTTCGTGGGCGAGGTGGAGCGCTGCGAGCGCCATGACGGGCTCGCACCCTTGATTTACCACGGCGGGCGCTACTTCAGCGAATTGCCGCTCTGAGCGGTCACCCGCCAGCGAGTCGCTTCCCTGCTCAGCCCGCCGCCGCCCGCTTCGCCGCGAACTCCGCGAACCACGCAACACAGCCGGCATTGGCCATCGCGTCGAGCTTGAATACCTGGTCCGCGGGAGTGCCCATCAGCAGTTTCTTCAGCGGCAGCTCCATCTTCTTGCCGGACAGCGTGCGCGGCACCGCCTCGACCTGAAAGATCTCGTTCGGCACATGCCGGGCGGAGAGCGCCGATTTGATGTCGTCGCGCAGCCGCCTCGTCAGCGCCGCGTCGAGCACCAGGCCTTCGCGCAGCACTACGAAGAGCGGCATGTAGCTCTCCTGGCCGAGGTATTCGAGGTCGACGACGACGCTGTCGAGCACCTCGGGCAGCGCCTCGACGGCTCGGTAGAGCTCGGCCGTGCCCATGCGGATGCCGTGGCGGTTGAT
>CAXTDH010000325.1:0-4575 GCA_964242405.1 uncultured Rhizobacter sp.
GCCGGCACCCGCGAGCATCACGCCCTTCAGGAAGCGCATCTGCGGATCGTTCGGCTTGGCCGCGAGGAACTTGTCGGCCCTGACCATCGCAGGATCGATCTGGCCGGTCGCATAGAGCTTTTGCACCTCGCCCACCTCGTCGGCAGCGGCTGCCACCCCCATGAACAGCAAGGCCGCGGTCAGCAGCAGGCTGCCCAACCATCGCTCGGGCGGGGGTGAAAAACAAGGCATCGGCGTGTGACGGAACGGGTTTCGCGCAGCGGGATGGGCAGCGCCCTCGCGTTCGAACGGGCCGCTATACTGAATTCGATTGTAGTGCAGCGCCTGTCGAACGAGGCGCTGGAACGGGTTGAAGGCCGGCGCCTGTCGTCTACGGCGCGATTACTTCTTGCGTCGGACTTGCCCCTCCGATCTCCTTCTGATCTGATTTCTCGACTCGGACGCCAGCCCGCACCAGGGCCGTCGTCACCCCTGCACCGGCGCATGACACTTCGCATCCACAACACCCTCTCCGGGGCGCTCGAGCACTTCGTGCCATTGCAGCCTGGGCACGTCCGCATGTATGTCTGCGGCATCACCATCTACGACCTGTGCCACGTCGGCCATGCACGGATGATGGTCGCGTTCGATGTGATTCAGCGCTGGCTGCGGGTGCTGGGCTACCGGGTCACCTATGTGCGCAACATCACCGATATCGATGACAAGATCATCCGTCGTTCGGTCGAGCGGCAGATCCCCCTGCGGCAGCTGACCGACGAGATGATCGCTGCGATGCACGTCGATCTCGACGCCCTCGGCATCCAGCGGCCGACCCACGAGCCGCGGGCGACCGCATACGTCCCGCAAATGCTCGAGATGATCGGCAAGCTGGAGGCGAACGGCTTGGCGTATCGCGCGGGCAATGGCGACGTGAACTTTTCCGTGCGCAAATTTGCTGGCTACGGCAAGCTGTCGGGCAAGTCGCTGGACGAATTGCGCGCCGGCGAACGGATTGCGGTTCAGGGCGACAAGCACGACCCGCTCGACTTCGTGATGTGGAAGGCTGCCAAGGCCGACGAGCCCGAAGACGCCCGCTACCCGTCGCCGTATGGCGACGGCCGACCGGGATGGCACATCGAATGCTCCGCCATGTGCGGCGCGCTGCTGGGCGAACAATTCGATCTGCACGGCGGCGGCGCCGACCTCCAGTTCCCGCATCACGAGAACGAAATCGCCCAGAGCGAAGGCGCCAATGGCGTCGGCCCGGCGGTGATCTGGGCGCACAACGGCCTGCTGAACGTCGACCAGGTGAAGATGTCGAAATCGCTCGGCAACTTCTTCACCATCCGCGAGGTGCTGCAGCGCTACGACGGCGAGACGATCAGGTTCTTCCTGTTGCGCACCCAGTACCGCAGCCCCTTCAATTTCAGCGACGCGACGCTCGACGACGCCCGCAACAGCTTGCGCCGGCTCTACACCGCGCTCGACGGCATCGACCTGGGTACCGCTGAGCAGGCGAGCGTCGATGTCGACAGCGACGGCGATGTCGACGGCGATATCGACTGGAGTCAGTCGCAGGCCGCTGCCTTCCGCGCCGCCATGAACGACGACTTCAACACGCCGGGCGCAGTGGCCGTTTTGTTCGATCTGGCGGGCGAGTTGAACCGCAACCGGGCCGTGCCGACTGCCCGGCTGCTCAAGTCGTTGGCGGCGACGCTCGGCGTGTTGCAGCAAAGCCCGCGAAGCTATCTGCAGGGCGCAGCGCCGGTCGACGACGGTCGAATCGCCGCGCGCATCGCTGCCAGGGCCGAGGCCAAGGCGGCTCGCGACTTCGCCCGAGCGGACGCCATCCGCAATGAACTGCTGGCCGACGGCATCGTCCTGCAGGATTCGCCTTCCGGCACGAAGTGGGTCAAGGCATGACGACGACGCCTCGAGTCCGATCGCCCAGGCCACCCAGGGCTTCGACGGCCACGGCCGGGGCCGCAGCGACGGCCACGGCTACGGCTACGGCCACGGCGGGCGCCACGGCCACGCCCGGCATCACGGCAGTGGTCCGGCAGAAAACAGCGATCGAGCTGGCCCCGATCGTGGAAGCGCCCCTCTATTGGGACGAGGCCTGCAAACACCTCGGCAAGCGCGACCGGGTCATGCGCAAGCTCATCCCGGCCATCGGTGAAGGCTGTCTGCAAAGTCGTGGCGATGCGTTCACGACGCTGGCGCGGTCGATCGTCGGCCAGCAGATCTCGGTCAAGGCGGCGCAGGCGGTGTGGAACCGGTTTGCGGCCTTGCTGGGAGAGCCGTCGACCCGGTTGCTGCCCGCTGCAGTGCTGGCGCTCGACCCGCCGCAGATCCGCGCTGCCGGGCTTTCGGCACGCAAGGTCGAGTACCTGTGTGACCTGGCACAGCATTTTGCCGGCGGTGCGGTCCATCCCGGGCAGTGGCAGCAGATGGAAGACGAGGCCATCATCGACGAGCTGGTCGCCATTCGGGGTATCGGTCGCTGGACGGCGGAGATGTTCCTCATTTTCCACCTGATGCGGCCCGACGTACTGCCTCTCGACGACGTCGGCCTGCTCAAGGGCATCAGCGTCAACTACTTCAGCGGCGAGCCGGTTTCCCGGGCCGAGGCTCGCGAAGTGGGCGATGCCTGGTCGCCTTTTCGGTCGGTGGCCACATGGTACATTTGGCGCAGCCTGGATCCCTTGCCGGTGGAGTACTGACTGGCTCGTGAGCAGAGCGCGTCTGTCTCCGCTTCGGTCCAAGCGACTGCCGTTGCAACCGTGCGGTCGCATTCCCTGCCGGACCTTCATCGATGAGCAAACGACACTTCCTGGAATTCGAGCAACCGGTCTCGGATCTGGAACAGAAGATCGAAGAGTTGCGGTATGTTCAAAACGAGTCGGCTGTCGATATCTCCGAGGAGATCGACCGTCTCGGCAAAAAGAGCCTCCAGCTCACCAAGGACATCTACTCGAGCCTTTCGCCCTGGCAGGTGACGCAGATCGCCCGCCATCCGCAGCGGCCCTATACCCTCGATTACGTCGGCGAGATCTTCACCGACTACGAGGAACTGCATGGTGACCGTGCGTTCGCGGACGACCAGTCGATCGTCGGCGGGCTCGCGCGGTTCAACGGCCAGGCCTGCATGGTGCTCGGCCACCAGAAAGGCCGCGACACGAAGGAGCGCGGCCTGCGCAACTTCGGTATGTCGCGCCCGGAGGGCTACCGCAAGGCGCTGCGCTTGATGAAGCTGGCGGAGAAGTTCGGCCTGCCGGTCTTCACGTTCGTCGACACGCCGGGCGCTTATCCGGGCATCGGCGCCGAGGAGCGCGGGCAGTCGGAAGCGATCGGCCGCAACATTTTCGAGATGGCTCAGCTCGAGGTGCCGATCATCGTCACCATCATCGGCGAGGGCGGCTCGGGCGGCGCGCTCGCCCTGAGCGTCGGCGATCAGCTGCTGATGCTGCAGTACTCCATCTACTCGGTGATTTCGCCCGAGGGCTGTGCCTCCATCCTCTGGAAGACGGCTGAGCGGGCGTCCGATGCGGCCGACGCGCTCGGCATCACGGCCCATCGATTGAAGGCGCTGGGGCTGGTCGACAAGATCGTCAACGAACCGGTCGGTGGCGCTCATCGCGAGACGAAGCAGATGGCGGCGCTGCTCAAGCGAGCGCTCAACGACGCGCTTCGGCAGGTCAGCGACCTGAAGCCGAAGGAATTGCTGCAGAGGCGCTATGACCGGCTGCAGGCCTACGGCCGGTTCACCGACACCACCGAGCGCTGAAGCGGACGGGCGGGCACCGCTGCCCTCGCCAGCCGTCGTTGCGGTCGCCTACAGTGGTGGGCGCGATTCGACTGCTTTGCTGCATGCGACGCTGGTTGCGGCGAGCGTTCAGGAGGTTCGTGTGCTGGCATTGCACATCCACCACGGGCTCAACCGAAACGCGGACGCCTGGCTCGCGCATTGCGAGGCGCAGTGTCGGCGCTGGCAGGAAGAGGGCCTTGCGGTCGACTTCGTCGGTCATCGACTGGAAGGCAGGCCTGCGGCCCGACAGAGCGTCGAGGCCTGGGCGCGCCACGCTCGCTACCACGCGCTCACCACGTTGGCAGCCCATCGCGGGGCGTCGCTCGTCCTGCTCGGACACCACAGGCAGGACCAGGCCGAAACCTGGCTGTTGCAGGCGCTTCGTGGCGGCGGTCCGGCCGGTCTTGCGGCGATGCCCGTCGTGGCCGACCGACGCGGCATCCAATGGGGCCGGCCCTGGCTGCACCGTCCGCGAACCGACATCGAGGCGTACATCCGCGCGCACCGGCTGACGCATATCGACGACGACAGCAACCAGGACCCGCGATTCGCCCGCAACCGCCTGCGCCTCCAGGCATGGCCGGGCTTGATTTCCGCCTTCCCCGGTGCGGAAGCGGCGCTGGCGCAGGCGGCGCAGTGGGCGCACGAGGCGGATTCGGCGCTTCGAGAATTGGCTGCCATCGACTTGGCCGCCATCGCTGGCGCCCATGTCGCCGATGTCGCCGATGTCGCCGACACGGACGGTCTGGCGCTCGACCGCTGGCGAATGCTTTCCGCTGCAGGCCGAA
>CAXTDH010000326.1:0-4573 GCA_964242405.1 uncultured Rhizobacter sp.
CGGCACCCATTCGCTGGGCTGGGACGAAGCCGTCAAGATCAACGGTGCCGACCCGGATTTCCATCGTCGCGACCTCTGGGAATCGATCGAGGCGGGCGAATTCCCCGAATGGGAGCTGTCGCTGCAGATCTTCAGCGAAGCGGATGCGGAAAACTACAGCTTCGATGTGCTCGACTCGACGAAGATCATTCCGGAGGAGCTGGTGCCGCTGACGCCGGTCGGGCGGATGGTGCTCAACCGCAACCCCGACAACTTCTTCGCCGAGACCGAGCAGGTCGCGTTCTGCACATCGCATGTGGTGCCCGGCATCGATTTCAGCAACGACCCGCTGTTGGCAGGGCGTCATCATTCCTACCTCGACACGCAGATTTCGCGGCTCGGCGGCGCCAACTTCCACGAAATCCCGATCAACGCCTCGGTCGCTCAAGTCCACAACAACCAGCGCGATGGCCATCATCGGCAGACGATCAACCGCGGGCGGGTGGCGTACGAGCCCAATTCACTCGCGGGCGGCTGCCCGTTCCAGGCCGGCTCGGCCAAGGGCTTCGTGTCGTTCCCGCAGCCGATCCAGGATGACAAAGTGCGCGGCCGGCCGGAGAAGTTCGCTGACCACTACACCCAGGCGACGCTCTTCTACGAAAGCCAGACGCCTGTCGAGCAAGCGCACATCGTCGGCGGCTTTCGCTTCGAGTTGAGCAAGCTGACGGTGCCGGCGATTCGTGAGCGGATGCTCTCCGGGCTGGTGAACGTGTCGGCCGATCTGGCGTCTCGTGTGGCCGAGGGCTTGGGAATGGATGTGCCGGCGGCGATGCCCAAGGCGCTCGAGACCCCGGTGACGCCGGAAATCACGGAGTCGCCGGCGCTGTCGCTGTTCGCACTGCCGGGAGACGGCGGCATCCGGACGCGCAAGATCGCCATCCTGGCAGCCCATGGTGTCGAGGGTACGTCGATCGCCAAGCTGAAGGCGTCCTTGTTGGCCGAAGGTGCCATTCCGTTCATCATCGCCCCGAGGCTCGGCAAGATCACGACGGAGAGCGGCGAGCCGCTGGACGCATCGGGCTCGTTCGAAAACTCGCCGGGCGTTCTGTTCGATGCAGTCGTGTTGCCCGATGGCGAAGACGGCGTCGACCTGCTGGCCGAACATGGCCAGGCGATCGAGTTCATCGTCCAGCAATACCGTCATTGCAAGCCGATGCTGGTGCTCGGGGCGTCGGATTCATTGCTCGAGGCCGCTGGAATCTCGCCGACCTTGACGAATGGCGAGGATGATCCAGGGATCGTGGTGGCCGAGTCCGATGAGCTGGATACGGCGATGGCGAGCTTCGTTGCGGCCGTGGCGAAGCACCGTCACCCGGAGCGCGAAATGGATCCCCCGGCCGTCTGACCTGATCGGCCGCCCGGCCTCAGTGGCCGGTGCGGCTGCGGTACAGGTCCAGCCGTCGGCAACCGGCGAAAATCAGCTTCGGTGTCAGCCCGTAGACGCTCCTCACCGAGTGGCTGAAGTGGGTGGAGTCGGGGTAGCCGGCATCGAGCGCGATCGTCGCCAGGCTGGCGCGCTGCGTCACGTAATACAGCACGCTGCGCGCGCGTTGCCAGGTCCGAAAGCTGCGGAACGGCACGCCGACCTCGGCCTTGAACAGGTGCAGTAAGCGCGACACCGAGACATGGATGAGCGCCGCGCAGTCGTCTGCCGAATGCGGTTCGTTCGGTTCGCGCTTGATGCGCATGATCACCTGGCCGATGCGACGGTCGATCGACCGGGGCGACAGCCGTTCGCCGAAAAAGGCTTCGTCGAAGCGATCGGTACACAGCTCTAACCGGCCGCTCGACTGGAAGCGCGCCAGCTCGGCGCGTATTCGAAGCAGCAGCGCGGGCTCGCTGACCGCGCCGATGCCGGCCCGCATGAATGTCGGCATCGCGGCCAATGCCACGGTGTCGGACTCGACCAGCAGGCTGCCGATCATGCGTTCATCACCGACGATGCGGTGCGGTACGTTCGGCGCCACCGCCGAGAGGTGCGTCGTCCGCCAGGGCCCGCGGTCGATGCTGATGTGGTGCGGCAGCGTGAGGGAGACGTAGACGGAGTGCGCCCCGAAGGTCCGCACCGAGGGCGCGCCGATCAGGCCGATGTAGACGACGCGGTCCTCATTGAGCCACATCAACGCACGTTTTTGGCTGCCGGCGGTCGTCGCCGCGTCATTCTCGAAATCGGCGGAGCGCGCCGCGCTGTCGGCCGCAAAAGGTGCGGTGGGTATCTGCATGGCTGTCTCCCCGAGACGTCGCCGCCTCGGTGGGCCGGCTCGTGTACCGTCCTGCCGAGCTTCGTCGGATCGGGACCCTGCGTCTATTGGGGCCTGCACTCTGTCGGGGCGCTCATCGCTGGCTGCGGTCCTTGGCGTTCTGCGCCTCGATGTGCTCGCGCGCCGTCGCCCAGTCGGCATCGCTCCAATGGCGCAGCTCGTAGAAGTTGCCGCCGTTCGCGAGCGCGCCGCCGCCGTCCATCATGATGCTCTGGCCGGTCAACCAGTCGCAGTGGCCAGGCGCCATCAGGAAGGTCGCCAACTTCTGCAGCTCGCTCATCTGCCCGACCCGTGCCATCGGGTTGTTGGCGCGGCTGCGGGCGCCCGGCTCCTCGCCCGGGTTGAGCCGCTTGCTCATGCCCTCGGTCGGAATCTCGCCCGGGCCGACGGCGTTCAACCGAATGCCGAAGCGCGCCCACTCGACGGCCAGCGACTTGGTCATCACATCGATGCCGGCCTTGCTCATCGCCGAGGGCACGACGTAGGGGCTGCCGTTGTCGACCCAGGTGGTGATGATGCTCATGACGTTGCGGCAGGCGTCACCGGCCTTCCAGTCGCCCGCCTTGGCTTGCGCGACCCAGCGCTTGCCGACCGCCTGGGTCACGTAGAAGCTGCCGTGGAAGACGATGTTGGCGATCGCGTCGAAGCCGCGCGGCGAGAGGCTCTCGGTCGGTGAGACGAAGTTGCCGGCGGCATTGTTGACGAGGCCGGTGAGGCCGCCGGAGGCGAACAGGCTCGCCACCATGTCGTCGACGTTTTGGGCGATCCGGATGTCGACGCCGAAGGTGTCGATCCGGCGTTCCGGGAACTGCGCTCGCCAGGCGGCCGCCGTCTCGTCGCAGACCGACAGCCGCCGGCCGCAGATGGCGATGTCGGCGCCGAGTGAGAGGAAGTGCTCGGCCATGGCGCGGCCCAGGCCGGTGCCGCCGCCGGTCACCAGGATGCGCTGGGCGGCCATCAAAGACGTCTCGAAC
Organism: uncultured Rhizobacter sp.; assembly: GCA_964242405.1. Lineage (GTDB taxonomy): Bacteria > Pseudomonadota > Gammaproteobacteria > Burkholderiales > Burkholderiaceae_C > LMDS01. The sequence continues at coordinate 3,275 of CAXTDH010000326.1, forward strand.
ATGTGAATCTCTCCGGTTGTCGTGGTGGCCGCGGTTGTCGGCCGATCGCCGGGTCGGATGCTAGCCGCCCGGTTCCTGCGCTCGCGTCGACCGTTCGTCGAGCGGCGGTCTTGTCGGCGCAGGGTTCAGTCAACCCACCGCACGGGCCTGACCTTCCCAGTACGGCGCCCGCAGCACCCGTTTCAGGATCTTGCCGGTCGGGTTGCGCGGCAGCTCGGTCAGCACGTCGACCGTCCGTGGGCATTTGTAGTGCGCCAGGTTGGCACGCATGAAGTCGATGATCCCGGCCTCGCTGGCCGCTGCGCCGGGCCGCAGCACCACGCAGGCTTTGACCGCTTCGCCCCAGGTTGCGTCCGGCACGCCGATGACCGTTCCGTCGGCGACCGCCGGGTGTCGCATCAACACGTTCTCGACCTCGGCCGGGTAGATGTTCTCGCCGCCCGAGACGATCATGTCCTTGATGCGGTCGTTGATCGTCAGGTAGCCGTCTTTCAGGTAGCCGGCATCGCCCGAGCGGAACCAGCCGCCATTGCCGTTACGGCCTTCCGGGAAGGCGGCCGCGGTCGCGTCGGGGTTCTTCCAGTATTCCAGCAGGTTGCGGTCGGACTCGATCCAGACCTCGCCGACCTCGCCGTCGGGCAGGTCGACGAGGTTGCTCGGATCGACGATGCGCAACCGGGCGCCACCGATCGGCCGTCCGGCGGAGCGCAGCAGTTCGGGGTCGCCGGCGCGGTGGTCGGCCGGCATCAGGAAGGTCGCCGGCCCCGACACTTCCGTCAGGCCGTAGACCTGCAGGAAACCGCAGCGGAAGGTTTCGACGGCTTGGCGCAGCACCGTCTCGCTGATCGGCGAGCCGCCATAGGCCATCACCTGCAACCTGCCGTAGTCGCTTGTTTTGGCCTGCGGCGACTGCAGCATGAAGAGGATCATCGCCGGCACGACGAAGGTGTGGGTGATGCCGTGCGAGCCGATCGCGTCCAAGTAGGCCGCCGGGTCGAATTCGGCGAAGGCGGTCGTCTGGCCGCCGGTGTAGAGCGTCAACAGCAGCATCGTCATGCCGGCGATGTGGAACACCGGCAGCGGGTTGCCGAGCACGTGACGGGCATCGAATTGCCAATCGGTCGAGACGACCCGCGAGGTCGAGAGCAGGCCGGCATGGGTGAGCACGATGCCTTTCGGCCGGCCGGTGGTGCCGGAGGAATAGAGCTGCAGGGCAGGGTCATCGGCGGTGGCTGCGACCGCTTCGAACGTGCCCTCGAACGCGCCGTACCAGTCGGCGAACGACGCCAGGCCCTCGCA
>CAXTDH010000327.1:0-4559 GCA_964242405.1 uncultured Rhizobacter sp.
GGAGCGTTTTGCGTCCTGCGAGATCGACTTCGGAGCTTTCCTGGAAATGCTGCCGCCGCTGCGTGCCCGCCAGTATTCGATATCGTCGTCGCCGCTCTGGAACGGCGCGCGCTGCACGTTGACGGTGTCGGTGGTCGACGCGCCTGCGCTGTCGGGTCAGGGGCGCTACCACGGGCTGGCATCGTCCTATCTTGCCGACTGCGAGCCGGGTTCGCACATCGCGTTGGCCGTGCGCCCGTCGAACACGCACTTCCATCCGCCAGTCTCGCCCGAGACACCGATGATCATGGTCTGCGCCGCAACCGGCCTGGCGCCGTTCCGGGGCTTCCTGCAGGAGCGCGCAGTGCAGGCGGCCAATGGTCAGCGCGTGGGGTCATCCTTGCTGTTCTTTGGCTGCGACCATCCCGAGGTCGACTTCCTTTACCGAGACGAGTTGGCCGCGTGGGAGGCGGCAGGCGTCGTCAGCGTGCGGCCCACGTTCTGCGAAGCGCCGGAGGGCGAGGCGGTGTTCGTTCAGCACCGGCTGTGGAACGATCGAGCGGACGTGGTCGAACTCTTTCAACAGGGCGCCCATGTCTACGTGTGCGGAGACGGGCGGCGGATGGCGCCGGCCGTTCGCGAGACCTTCGTCCGTATCTACCGCGAGGCGGTCGGTGCCACGGCGCCTCAGGCCGAGCGGTGGTTCGAGGAGATCAAACGGGACACTGGGCGGTACGTAGCCGACGTTTTTGCCTGACTGTCGCTGCTGTGGGCTTGCGATGTTCGATATCGCGGTCGGTGCCTACAGGCTGCTTTGGCAACGGACGGCAGTCTCCTTTGGGGTCGATTGCGATCACTCGACCGCCGCTAAACGCCGCTCCAAAGCTCCGGCTTCTCGTCGTACCACCGCACAAGACCCGCAGTGCTCGTCACCCGCCGCCGCCCCTCCCGTCACCCCCGCCGAACGAACTTCGAATAGAAGTGCGGCATGTCCAACTGCCCCAATATCCCCGGCTTGGCCGCACACACCTCGTTTATCGCGTTGATCGGGTGCAGCGCCGTCACCGCGCAGCCGGCGTAGAGCCCGATGCTCATCTCGGTGTGGAACCCTGGGTCGCCCTTGACCGTCAGCTGATAGCCCGCCTCGGTGCCGCCGAGCGGCTGCTCGAACTCCGGCCCGGCATCCTTGTGCGTGCGCTCGATCTTGCGGTAGACGATCAGCGGCTCGCCCTTGTAGATGCCGGTCATCGTCCAGCGGATCGCGGCGATGGTGTTGGCCTTGCCCTTGCCCCAGGCGGCGTCGTAGTCGTAGGGCAGGGCGGCGGTCTCGTACGAGTGCTCGATCCGGTCGAGCTCGACGCCGAGGTAGTCGCCGATGCCCCACAAGGTGCTCTCGTGCCAGCCGCGGCCGATGTCGTCGTAGAACATCGGCGCGCGGAAGTCGAGCGGCTCGTTGAAGCCCCAGTTGACGATCGACAGGAAGCTGCCGTAGCCGTTCAGGTTGCAGATCTCGGCGACGTGGACGCTGTCGATCCGGCCCGCGCCCGACAGCAGGCTGAACAGATGCCCGGTCGTCATGTAGCCGGGGTCGGTGCCGCCGCAGAAGATCGAGCTGCGGCCCTTCTCGCAGGCGGCGGCGATCGGCAGCACGAACTCCTGGCGGCCGCGCTTCGGGGCGATCAGGTCCATCATCGCCGGGCCGACGACGTTGGTGCCGGCCTCGAGGAAGGGCACGACGTCGGCCACGCACTCGGCCTCGCGCTGCGAATAGTTGCCCTGGTACACGAGACAGTCGGCCTTCAGGGCAAGCAGGGCCGCGACATCGTCGGTCGCGATGATGCCGGTCTTGGCCATGCCGGCGATGTCACCGGCGTCGCGGCCGATCTTGTCGGGCGACCAGGCGTGCAGGCCGACGAGTTCGTACTCCGGGTGGCCGATCAGGCCGCGTAGGCCGGGCATGCCGATCGGGCCGGTGCCCCATGCAATGACGCGTTTCTTGCTCATGCTGCTGTCTCCTGTCGGTTGAAGTGGCCCGGCATCGGGCCGATTTGCTGAAGTCGTTGAACTGCTTCGTCGTATTCATGCCGTATTCGCTCGACCAGTTCGGCCACGCTGGGAACATCATGAATGAGGCCGACACCGTGGCCTGCGGCCCAGATGTCGCGCCACGGCTTGCGGGTCTCGAACAGCGGGTCGAGTGGCGTGGTTCGGAGCGACAGCGTATCCGGGTCGAAGCCGTTCGCCCGGATCGAGGTCGTCATGAAGTTGCACGGCACGCCTTTGGTGAAAGCCGGCGTGTAGATGATCTCGCTGGTAGCGGTCGCGACCAGCATGTCCTTGTAGGCCCGCGGCGCCCTCGATTCGGCGGTCGCGATGAAGCGCGTGCCCATGTAGCAGAGGTCGGCGCCGAGCGCTTGCGCGGCCAGGATGCCGGCGCCCGTGCCGATGGCGCCGCCCAGCACGATGGTGCCATCGAAGAACTCACGCACCTGCGGCAGCAAGGCGAAGGCGCTGATGGAGCCGGCATGGCCGCCGCCGCCGGAGGCGATCAGGTTCAGGCCATCGACGCCCGCCTCGACTGCTTTTTCGGCGTGGCGCACGGTGGTCGCGTCGTGGAAGACGATGCCGCCCCAGGCATGCACCTCCTTCACCAGATCCGCCGGCGCGCCGCCGACGCTGATGACGATCGGCACGCGCCGGCGCCGGCAGTGGTCCAGCTCTTTTTCGAAGCGGGCCGCGCGCTCGTTCTTTCCGGCACCGGCGCTGAGGTTTGCGGCGTAGGGGCCGGGCTTGCGGCCGGTCGTGGCCTCGAAGGCCGACAGCTCGCTCTCGATCTGCCCCAACCATTCGTCGTATTCATCCGCCGAGCGCGCCGAGGCCGACGCCGCTCCGGCCATGATGCCGGCCCGGCAGGCGGCCACGACGATCTCGGGGCCGGTGATGAGGAACATCGGCGCCGCGACCAGCGGCAGGGTGAGGCCCGCGAAGGCGGGGATTTTCGGCAATGCCATGGCGACCGTTCCTGTCTGCCGACCCGGGCTAGAAGCCGCCCCGGCTCAAACGCTCCTCGAGATCGCGATTGCGCCCGGGGTTCTGGCGCACCTCGTGATCCAGGGCCTCCGACAGCGGCAAGTCGATGCCGCCGTCGATCGTCTTCTTGACCCAGCGGGTCACGCCGCGCGGGTGGGCGGCGATCTGCAGGGCCAGCGCCCGCGCCTCGTCGAAGAGCCGGGCCAACGGCAGCACCCGGTTGACGAGGCCGATGCGCAGCGCCTCGTCGGGCGTGAGCTCGCGGCCGGACAGCATCAGCTCCTTCGCCATCGCCGTGCCAATGCGCCGCGGAAGCCGCTGCGTCAATCCCCAGCCGGCGTGCAGGCCCCACTTCTGGTGGCTGTCGGAGATGCGCGCGTCGTCGGCGGCGATGATGAAATCGGCCGTCAGCGCGAGTTCCAGGCCACCCGTCATGCAATGGCCGTGGACGGCGGCGATCAACGGTTGCGGCAGGGCGGCCAGCGCCGACAAGGTCGCGCGGTTGAAAGGAGTCGGGTCCGGATCGGTCGGCAGGCGATCCTTGAACGCCTTCAGATCGGCCCCGGCGCAGAACGAACGCCCGGCGCCCCGCAAGACGACGCAGCCGATCGCGTCGCCGGCTTCGCGAACAGCGTCGGCGTGGGCGCGCAGCTCGCGAAAGCTCTGCGCCGAAAGGGCGTTGAGGACCTCCGGGCGGTTCAAGGTGAGTGTCGCGACACCGCCGTCGTCGTGGCGTTCGACCAGGGCCGTCGTCATGCGCCCTCCAGCAGCTTGAAGCGGGGCAGGCTGATGCCGTCCGGCAAATCCTGCCAGATCAAGCTCACCTTGGCGGCGATGGCGACCTGTGCCAGCGGCGCACCGATCAGCGCCGAGACCAGGCGCACGCCGGGCGCGCCGTCGAGCTCGATCAGCGCCGGCACGTAGGGCACGTGCGCCGCGGCCTCCGCGAACGGTGGATTGCTGATGATGGTGAAGGAGTAGACGCTGCCCGTGCCGGCGACGGTCACCCAGTCGACCGCCTGCGATTGACACGCCGGGCAGTAGGCCGAGGGCGGCATGCGAAAGCGGGCGCAGGCGCCGCAACGCGGAATCTGCAGCCGGTGTTCGGCGCTGGCTTTCCAGAACGGCTCGCTCCAGCGATCGGCCTCGAAATGGAAATGCGTCGTCGGCGGGGCGAGCGAAACCAGGTCGGCGAGGGTGGCGGGCGTGGTCATGGCGGGGGCTGTGATCGGGGTCGTGGTCATGGCGTCAGTTCCGGAGGATCAGGCCGCTGACCGGCAGCGAGGCCGGCCCGCCGGTGACCAGCGCCACCTCGGCGCCGGCCACCTGGTTGGCCGCCACACCGCGCAATTGCTCGACGGCCTCGCGCAGGTTGGTCGAGTCGACGATGTAGTTGTCGTAGTTGTGCGTGATCGCGTCGACCGGACAGGTCTCTTCGCAGGTGTTGCAGCGAATGCAGATCTCGGGGTCGATCAGGTGCTGCTTGAGCACTTCTGGATTGGCGGCCATATCTACTTACCGTCGTTCCCGCGAAGGCGGGCACCCAGTGT
>CAXTDH010000328.1:0-3927 GCA_964242405.1 uncultured Rhizobacter sp.
ATCAGCCCAGCCCCAACAAGTGGCAGGCCCTCTACATCCTCGGCCAGATCTACGTCCCCAAGCAGCACTGCGAGAGCTCGCTCTCCTGGCACGCCACCTTCCTGCCTGGCACCTTCGTCCCGCCGCACATCCATCCGCACCAGGAAGAATTCGTCTACATGCTGTCCGGCCGCCTCGACGTCCTGCTCGACGGCCAGCCCGGCCAGGCCGAGCCCGGCGACCTCGTCCGCCTCCCCCGCGGGATCCCCCATGGCCTGTTCAACAAGACCGACGCCGAGGTGAAGTGCCTCTTTTGGGTCAGCCCGGCCCGGCGCCTCTACGACCTGTTCTGGGCTCTGCACAATCTCGGCCCAAGTCCGGCGATCCCCGACGTCGTCGCCCTCGCCGCCCAGCACGAAGTCGATTTCCTGCCGCCATCCGCATGAAGAGGGCCGCATGAGGGTCCTGATCATCGGCGCCGGCATCGGCGGTCTCACGGCCGCCCTGATGCTTCAGCGGCGCGGGATACTGGCAGAAATCTTCGAGCAGGCGCCGTCCGTGCGCGAGGTCGGCGTCGGCATCAACACCCTACCGCATGCCATCGGCGAACTGGCCGAACTCGGCCTTCTGCCCGCGCTCGACCACACCGGCATCCGCACGGGCACCCTGATCTACTACAACCGCCAGGGCCAGGAGCTCTGGCGCGAGCCCCGCGGCCTCGATGCCGGCCACAAGGTGCCGCAATTCTCCATCCACCGCGGCCGCCTGCAGAAATTGCTGTACGACGCCGTCATCGGGCGCCTCGGCCCGGACGCGGTCCGCACCGGGCTGGGCCTGTCCGGCTTCATGCAGGACGAGGGCGGCGTCACCGCCCATTTCACCGACACGCGGCATGGCGATGCCGGCCTGACCGCCCGCGGCGACGTGCTCGTCTGCGCCGACGGCATCCACTCCAGAGCGCGCCACCGCTTCTACCCTGACGAGGGCCCGCCGCGCTGGAACGGCATGATGATGTGGCGCGGCGCCACCGAGAGCGCGCCGTGGCAGGACGGCCGCACCATGGCGATCGGCGGCGGCATGGGCGCCAAATTCGTGCTCTATCCCATCGCCGAAGCCGAAGGCGGCCGCCAGTTGATGAATTGGGTCGTCAACATCGTCACCGCCTCGGCGCTGGCGCCGCCGCCCAAGGAGAGCTGGTCCCGCCCGGCCGCGCGCGCGACCGTGCTGCCCTTCGCCCGCCGCTTCAGCGTCCCCGGCTTCGACATCATGCGCCTGGTCAAAGCGACGCCCCAAGCCTTCGAATACCCGATGTGCGACCGCGACCCGCTGCCGCGCTGGACGTTCGATCGCGTCACGCTCCTCGGCGATGCCGCGCACCCGATGTACCCCGTGGGCTCCAACGGCGCCTCGCAGGCGATCCTGGACGCGCGCGCCCTGGCCGACGCTTTGGCCACCGCCGAGCATCCGCGTCAGGCGCTGTGGCGCTACGAGCGGGACCGCCTGCCCAAGACGGCCGAGATCGTCCGCCTCAATCGCGGCGGCGGCCCGGAGCGGGTGATCGACGAGGTCGAGAAGCGCGCCCCCGCCGGCTTTACGGATATCGAAACGGTGCTGCCGTATGCCGAGCGCGAAGCGATCGTGAAGGGCTATGCCGCCACCGCCGGGTTCGCCGCGCGTGCCTTAACGGCTGCGGCGCCTTGAACGATAAGTTGAAGCTCAAACGATGATGGCTCCGCGCCACGTGCTCGTAACCGGCTCCTCGCGCGGCATCGGCCGCGCCATCGCCGCCGCGTTCGTTTCGGCGAGTGACCATGTCATCGTGCATGCCCGCACCCGCGCTAGCGCCGAGGCGACCCGGGCCGCGCTGGGGGCCGCCGCCGCGATCGGTGCCGACGTGACCGATGCCGAAGCCTTCGCTCAAGCGCTCCGAGAAGCCGGGCCGATCGACATCCTCGTCAACAACGCGGGCGGTGCCGAGACCGCCCCGCTCGCTCGCCTCGACGTCGCCCAGCTGCGCCGCATGATGGCCCTCAACGTCGAGCCCGTGCTGACCGCGATCGCTGCAATCGTCCCCGGCATGACCGCGCGCGGCTCCGGGCGGATCATTACCGTCGCCTCGATGGCCGCGCTCAAGGGCTATGCCTATGTCGGCGCCTACACCGCGGCCAAGCACGCCGTGCTCGGCCTGACCCGCTCCTTTGCCCTCGAACTCGCCAGCACCGGCATCACCGTCAACGCGGTCTGCCCGGGCTATACCGACACCGACCTTATCACCTCGTCGCTGGACCGGCTCGAGCAGAAAACCGGACGCGGTCGTGACGCGCTGCTGGCCGATTTCACCCGGGTCAACCCGCTCGGCCGCCTGATTCAGCCGGACGAAGTCGCCGCCGCCGTTCTATTCCTCGCCAGCCCGGCCGCCAGCGGCATCACCGGCCAGGCGCTCGCCATTGCCGGCGGCGAAACATGACCAGAGCCGACCCAATCGACGCCGAGTTCAAGGTCGAGGAAGACCCGGAGCGGCACCGCGCCGAGCTGCGCCTCTGGCTGCGCCTGCTGACCTGCGCGAACCTTATCGAGGCCGAGATCCGCAAGCGTCTGCGCGAGCAGTTCAACACCACGCTCCCCCGCTTCGACCTCATGGCCCAACTCGAGCGCGCCCCAAAGGGGGTTCTTCTGGGCGAAGTGTCGCGCCGCATGATGGTTTCGACCGGCAATGTCACCGGCCTCGTCGAGCGCCTCGCCCAAGAGGGCGCGATCGAACGCCTTATCTCCGAGCGCGACCGCCGGGCCGTCCGCGTCCGGCTCACGCCGCGCGGCCGCCGCACGTTCACTAAGATGGCTCGGGCGCATAGCGATTGGGTGGCCGAACTGCTCGCCGATGTCGCGCCGGGCGACCAGGCCGAGCTGTGGTCGCGACTCGGCGGCCTCAAGCGGTCGGTGCGCGGCGCCATCCATCCGGAGGGAACAGAATGAACGTGCCGCAGCATTTCGTGCTCTCGGTCGAAGCCGGCGTGGCGACCGTCACGCTCAACCGCCCGGAGCGCAAGAACCCGCTCACCTTCGAGAGCTACGCCGAGCTGCGCGACACTTTTCGCGCGTGGCGTGTCGATGCGGCGGTCAAAGCAGTGGTCATCACCGGCGCCGGCGGCAATTTCTCCAGCGGCGGCGACGTGTTCGAGATCATCGAGCCGCTCACCAAGATGGGCACCACCGAGCTGCACGCCTTCACCACCATGACGGGCGACTTGGTCAAGGAGATGCGCGCCTGCCCGCAGCCGATCGTCAGCGCCGTGGAAGGCATCTGCGCCGGCGCCGGCGCCATCATCGCCATGGCCTCCGACCTCCGCGTGGCCGGGGCGGGCGCCAAGGTGGCCTTCCTGTTCAACCGCGTCGGCCTGGCCGGCTGCGACATGGGCGCTTGCGCCATCCTGCCGCGCCTCATCGGCCAGGGCCGCGCCTCCGAACTGCTCTACACCGGGCGTTTCATGTCCGCTGAAGAAGGCGAGCGCTGGGGCTTCTTCAACCGCCTTGCCGCAAAAGGCGACGCCCTTGCCGAGGCCATGACGCTCGCCAAAGCGATCACCAAGGGACCGACCTTCGCCAACGGCGTCACCAAGCGCATGCTGCACATGGAGTGGGCCATGGGCGTCGATGCCGCGATCGACGCCGAGGCGGTCGCGCAAGCGCTCTGCATGACCACCGGCGACTTCAACCGCGCGTTCCAGGCCTTCGCGGAGAAGCGCACCCCCGTGTTCAAGGGCGATTGATGCCCGACCGCAGCTTCCTCGACTGGCCCTTCTTCGGCCCCGAGCACCGCGCCCTTGCCGAGTGCGCCGAAGCCTGGGCCGCCGCGACCCTGCCCGCCCTGATCGACCACCACGACGTCGACGCCACCTGCCGCGCCCTGGTCGGCGCCATGGGCCAAGCCGGCTTCCTCGACTACGCCGT
>CAXTDH010000328.1:3937-4543 GCA_964242405.1 uncultured Rhizobacter sp.
GGCGCACTCTGGCGTGCGCTCGGCGAGGCGTGGGACCAGCTCCTCGCCTCCGCCGTGCCGATCGACCAGAAATTCGACGTCCGCAGCCTTTGCCTGCTGCGCGAGATCTTCGCCCGTCATGACGGGCTGGCCGATTTCGCCTTCGCCATGCAGGGCCTCGGCACCGGCGCCATCCAGCTCGGCGGCAGCCTGGCCCAACGCGCCGCCCTGCTCCCCGCCGCCCGCGCCGGCACCACCATCGCCGCCTTCGCGCTGACCGAACCCGACGCCGGCTCCGACGTCGCCGAGATCGCCCTTAGCGCCACCCCGGTCGGCAACGACACTATCCAACTCGACGGCGAGAAGACCTGGATCTCCAACGGCGGCATCGCCGACCACTACGTCGTCTTCGCCCGCACCGGCGAGGCGCCCGGCGCCCGTGGCATCTCCGCCTTCGCCGTCCCCGCCGACACGCCCGGCCTATCCATCGCCGAGCGCCTGCACACCATCGCGCCCCACCCGCTCGCCCGCCTGCGGTTCGACGGCTGCCGCATCCCCGCCGCCTCGCGCATCGGCCCGGCTGGCGGCGGCTTCAAGCTCGCCATGGCGACGCTCGATGTGTTCCGC
>CAXTDH010000329.1:0-4542 GCA_964242405.1 uncultured Rhizobacter sp.
GCTGCTGGCCTTCGGCATGATGTTTCCGAACCGGCAGATCATGCTGCTGATTCCGCCGATTCCGATGAAGGCGAAGGTGTTCGTGGCGGTCTATGGCGCGATCGAGTTGCTGCTGGGCGTCTGGTCGCCGGCCGGCGGCGTGGCGCATTTCGCCCACCTGGGCGGCATGCTCGGCGGCTTCCTGATGATCCGGTACTGGCAAGGGAAGTCGCCGTTCGGCGGCAGGCGCTGAGCCTGGCGGAGCAGCGCAGGGCGGCAGGCGCTTAGCCGAGCGGAGCGTAGCCGGCGGTCCCGCCAGTCGCTGGCTACGCTCGTGACAGCCGCTCAGTAACCCCGTTGACGGTCGACCTGCTGATGCGGGGCTTCGCCTCGCTGCAGCTGGCGAAGGCCGGCGATGAACTGCGCGGCGATCGTCTGCGGCGACGACTGCGCACCGATGTGCGGCGTGATGGTGATGCCGGGCACGTCCCAGAGCGGGTCGTCGGCGGCCATCGGCTCGTGGCGCTGAACGTCGAGGGCAGCGCCCGAGAGGTGGCCGCCGGTCACAGCGGCTATCAGGTCGGCTTCGACGACATGGGCGCCGCGGGCGATGTTGACCAGATAAGCGCCTTTGGGCATCAGGGCGAAGGCACGGGCGTCGAGGATGCCGATCGTTTCTGCGGTGAGCGGCAGCGCGCAGACAACGATGTCACTCGCCGCGAGCACCTCGTCGAGCGACTCTTCGCTGCGCCGCGTCCAGCCGCGGACGGCGAAGCCGACCGCCGCCAGCAAACGGGCGACGGCCGACCCCATCGTCCCCATCCCGAGCACCACGACCCGGCTGCGCACCGCCGCGATCGGCCAGCGCTGCCACTGGCGGCGCCTCTGCTGCTCGGCATAGATCTCCAGCCCGCGAACATGGCGCAGCGCCATCAGGCCGACGAATTGCGCAATGCCCTCGGCCTGCTCGGTGTCGACGATGCGCGACACCGGCACGTGCGCCAGCAGGTCCGGCGTCAGCAGTTTCTCGACGCCGGCGGCAACCGAGCACACCCACTTCAGATTGGGCAATCGCCCAGCGACCCCATGCGGAATCTGCCAGGCGAGCACCGCCTCGATTTCTGCCAGTTCGGTCGGTGTCAGATCGTCCCGGTAGTCGACGAGCGCCAGTTCGGGCGCCTGCGCCAGGACGGCGGCCCGAAAGTAGCCGGGCGGGATGGGATCGGTCAGCAGCAAGGTCTTCATGGCGCACATCGTGTCAGGTGTGGTTCAGGGATGCTCACTGTCCGGGTCGGTCGGCAAGCAACCCCTGCGCGACAGTCGGATGATGCAGCACGACCCGCAGTTCCCGCTTCAACCGGTGATTGCCGAGCCGCCGCGATTCGCTCATGAAGCTGAGCTGCATCGGCGACAGGCGAACCGCCGCCTCCGCGCGGTCGATACGGGGGGGCCGCGGCAGGCCGAACAGATCGGCGGCCATGTCGAAGTAGGCGCCCATCTTCAGGTCGGTATCGTCGCTCGCGTGAACCACCCGCTGCGGTAGCCCGCGGTGAAGGGCGGCGGCGCAGATGCGTGCCAGGTCGTCGGCCTGGATGTGGTTGGTGTAGACGTCGTCGGGCTCGGCCAGTACCGGCGTGCCGCGCTCCAATCGTTCCCTGGCGCCACCCGGCCGATCCGCCGCGTAGATACCGGGAATCCGCAGCACGGTCACCGTCACGCCGAAAGCCAGACCGTGCAGGCGCAACCGGCGCTCGGCATCGACCCGGCGGCGGGCGCGATCGGTCGTCGGCGCCACCGCCCGCGTCTCGTCGATCCGGGCACCTTCGCAGTCGCCGTACACGCCGCTGGTGCTGCCGTAGACGATCCGCTCGACACGCTCGTGCCGGGCGAGCGCGCGCAGCAACGCCAGGGTTCGAGGGTCGTCGCTGCCGCGACCAGGCGGCGGCGCCAGGTGCAGCACGGCATCGGCCAGGCCACCGAGGCGCCTCAGAGACGCTGGCCGGTCGAGGTCACCGAGCAGGGGCACCGCACCGGCAAAACGGAGGGCGGCGCAGCGATCGGGCGTCGAGGTCAGCGCCAGGATCCGCCAGCGGCCGTGCAGCAGACGGACCACCCGCAGGCCGATGTCGCCACAGCCGACGATCAGCAGGGTCGGCCGTTTGAAGCGGTTGGGAGGGACAAGCAAGTCGGGCCTCGAGAAGCGGGCAGAATCCCGCACGCAGTCTAGTTCACCCACTTCCAACGAACCTTCACCATGCCGTTCACCGCCACCGTGCAACCCAGCGGGCGCGTCTTCAGCGTCGACCGCGACGAACCGATCCTGACGGCCGCCATCCGCCAGGGCGTGGGCCTGCCCTACGGCTGCAAGGACGGCGCCTGCGGCTCCTGCAAATGCCGGCTGCTCGAGGGCAGGGTGATCCACGGCGCCCACCAGGCCAAGGCGCTGAGCGCCGAAGAGGAGGCCGCCGGCTGGACGCTCACCTGCCAGGCGACGCCGCAGACCGACGTGGTGCTCGAGGCCCGCACGGTCGCCGGCGCCGGTGATTTCGCGATCCGCAAGATGCCCACCCGCGTCACGACCCTCACCCGGCCGGCGCCCGACGTCGCCATCCTGCAGCTGCAACTGCCGGCGAACGACCGATTGCAGTACCGCGCCGGCCAGTATGTCGAGTTCATCCTCCGCGACGGCTCGCGGCGCCGTTATTCGATGGCGAACGCGCCGCACGTCCAGCTCGACAAGCCGGGGATCGAGCTGCACATCCGCCACCTGCCCGGCGGCAAGTTCACCGACCACGTGTTCTCGGCGATGAAGGAGAAGGAGATATTGCGCATCGAAGGGCCGTTCGGCAGCTTCTTCCTGCGCGAGGAAAGCACCAAGCCGATGATCCTGCTGGCGTCGGGCACGGGCTTCGCGCCGGTCAAGGCGATCATCGAGCAGCTGCAGCACATCGGCAGCCAGCGGGTCGCGCACCTTTATTGGGGTTGCCGCGGTCGGGCGGATCTCTACCTGCACGACTGGGCGCTGGCGGCGGCCGGCACGCTGCCCAACCTGCACTACATCCCGGTGCTGTCGGAGCCGCGGCCGGAGGACGGCTGGACAGGCCGTACCGGGCTCGTCCATCAGGCGGTGATGCACGACTTCCCGAACCTGCTGCAGCACCAGGTGTATGCCTGCGGCGCGCCCATCATGGTCGAGTCGGCACAGCATGATTTCGTCGTCAAGTGCGGCCTGCCGGACGACGAGTTCTACGCCGACGCCTTCACCTCCGAAGCCGACAAACACCCGGCGGCGGTGAGCTGAGGCCCGGTCGAAGCGCGCTGACGAGACGTTAGACTTGGCAGGCATGGGCGCCTTGCACCGGGCGCTGACGGCTCGCACCTTCGAACCCCCTCTCAACGTTTCTTCCGACGCACGATGTCCCCCGTCCAAACCGATCTTCAACGTGAAGTCGCCGCCCTGATGGTCGAGGCGTTGAACCTCGACATCGCCCCGGAGAGCATCGATCCACAGGCGCCGCTCTATGGCGACGGCCTGGGCTTGGATTCGATCGACATCCTCGAAGTGGCGCTGGTGGTGTCGCAGAAGTACGGCTTCCAGCTGCGCTCCGACGATGAGGACAACGTCCGCATCTTCACCTCGCTCGCCAGCCTGGCGGAGCACATCGCCATCCACAAATCAGTCTGAGGAGCGAGAAGGCCATGCCCGCCCGGATGGTCCTGGTCGGCTTGCTGACGGTCGCCTACATCGTTGCCAGCCACTGGTTGATGACGAGTGCGCCGCCCTCGCCCTGGAATGCGGTCGCGCTGCTGACCCCGATGTTGGCCGCGATCGCCTTCGGTGCGGTACATGCGCGGCAGTTCGGACGGGCGATGCTCGCGACGGCTGGGGTCATCGCGCTTTGCACTCAGGCGGCCGTCGGCGTGCTGATCCCGGCGCCCTGGCTCTATCTCGGGCAGCACGTCGCGATCAACCTGATGCTGGGCTGCTGGTTCGGCAGCACGTTGCGGCCGGGCAGCGAAGCGCTGATCACGGTGATGGCGGCGCGGGTGCACCAGCGGGTGCCACCCTCGCTGGTGGTGTACACCCGCAACCTGACCCGCGTCTGGACAATCTACTTCTTCGTCATCGCCGCGGCCTCGACGCTGCTCTTCTTCACGTTGCCATTCGACCGCTGGGCCGAGTTCTCGAACCTCGTCTGCCCGCTGACGATCGCCGGGTTGTTCGTCGGCGAGCGCCTGCTGCGCTATCGCCTGCACCCGGAATTCGAGCGAGCGACGATCGCCGACCAGATCCGCGCCTATCGGCAGGGTGGTGTCGCGGTACGGCCGGGCCCGCGGATATGAGCGAAGCTCGGCAACCGCTCATCCGGGCGGAAGACCCGGACGCGCCGATCGCCCGTCGCGGTGGCGAGCCGATCAGCAGGCGTCAATATCTCGCCGACGTCCACGCGCTGGCCGCCCTGCTGCCCGAAGCCGGGCACATGCTCAACACGACGGCCGACCGCTACCGGTTCGCCGTCGGGCTCGGCGCGGCGATGTTGCGCGGCCACGCCAACCTGATGC
>CAXTDH010000330.1:0-4532 GCA_964242405.1 uncultured Rhizobacter sp.
CGGTGGCCGCGACAAGTCCGTGCCCCGGCAACTCATGCGTGCCGCCTCGTCGGACGTGCCGTCGATCCAGGTCGTCACCGGCCCTATGCTCGCCACGCCTTTCCAGGGCGAACGCCTCGCCGCCTGCACCGATTGCCGCCGTTACTGGGCCGCCTATCGAGCCGGCAAGGTCACCGCCGAGCGCATCGGGGAAATCGAAGGGCGCCTGGCCAGCACCGCCGGCACCTGCGGCGTCATGGGCACGGCGTCGACCATGGCCTGCATCTCCGAGACCCTCGGCTTCATGCCCGCCGGCCACGCCAGCATCCCCGCCGTTCATGCCGATCGACTCCGCGCGGCCGAGGAGGTCGGCACGCTCGTCATGCGCTTCGTCGAGAACCCGATTCGTCCGTCGCAACTCATCACCGAGCACTCGGTCGAGAACGCGCTCCGCGTCCTGCTCGCACTCGGTGGCAGCACCAACGCGATGATCCACTTGACTGCCGTCGCCGGCCGACGCGGCATCAAGATCGACCTGCACCGGGTCAACGAGCTGTCCGACACAACCCCCGTGCTCGTCGATCTCAAGCCGACCGGCGACGGTTATATGGAGGATTTCCATAGCGCTGGCGGCATGCCCGCTTTGCTGTGGGAGTTGCGGGACCTCCTGCACCAAGACTGCATTGACGTCACCGGGCGAACCCTCGGTGAGCGCCTCGTCGAGCCCGCCTTCGTGGACCGGCGCTATATCCGCGCGTTTGCCGAGCCGGTCTCGCCGGTCGGCGGCCTGGTCGCGCTGTTTGGCAGCCTCGCCCCGCGCGGCGCGATCCTGAAGCGCTCTGCGGCGACGCCTGCTTTGTTCGAGACCGAGGCCCGCTGCATGGTGTTCGACGGCCCCGCCGACCTCGCCGCCCGCATCGACGACCCGGCCCTCGACGTCGCCGAGGGAGACATTCTCGTGCTGAAGAATGCCGGCCCGCTTACCCCCGCCGGCATGCCCGAAGCCGGCTATCTCCCGATTCCAACGAAGCTCGGCCGCGCCGGCGTGAAGGACATGGTCCGCATCAGCGACTGCCGCATGTCCGGCACCGCGTTCGGCACCATCGTCCTGCACGTCACCCCCGAAGCTGCCGCCGGTGGCCCGCTCGGCCTTGCCGAGAGCGGTGACCGGATCCGCCTTTCGGTCGAGAAGCGGAGCATCGACCTGCTCGTCGAGCCCGCGGAACTCGAGCGGCGCGGCCAATCCTGGTCGCCGCCCGCTACGCCCGCCCGCGGCTGGGATCGCATCATCCACGACCAGGTCTTGCAGGCCGATGAAGGCTGCGACCTCCGGGTGCTCCGTGCCGAAGGCCCGTAAGCTTCAACCACCGACGGATCTTCCGCAGACCGAAGAGGAAGCCGCCGCCGAGCTCGCCCACCTCGCCGCCGCGATCGCCGAGGCGGATGTGGCCTACCATCAGAACGACGCGCCGGATCTGACCGATGCCGAGTATGACGCGTTACGGCGATTAAACGACACCCTCGAAGCCGCGTTTCCCAGCCTGATCCGCCCTGATAGTCCCTCCCAGCGCGTCGGCGCCGCCCCGGCCAGCGGCTTCACCAAATTCCGGCACGCCGTGCCGATGCTCTCGCTCGACAACGCGTTCGGCGCCGCCGACTTCCACGAGTGGGACAAGCGCGCCCGCCGCTTCCTCGGCCTATCCGCCGACGCGCCGCTTCCCCTCGTCGCCGAGCCGAAGATCGACGGGCTCTCCATCAATCTGACCTACGAGGCCGGCCGCCTCGTCCATGGCGCCACCCGCGGCGACGGCGCCGAGGGCGAAGACGTCACCGCCAATCTACGCACCCTGAAAGCCATTCCCCGCCGTCTCAAAGAGCCCGCGCCCGCCCGTATCGAAATCCGGGGCGAAGTCTTTATAGCGAAGGAAGATTTCCTAAAACTTAACGCCACCCAGGAAGCTTCCGGGCAGCGGCTCTACGCCAATCCGCGAAATGCAGCCGCCGGGTCGCTTCGCCAGATCGACCCGGCGCAAACCGCCGCCCGGCCGCTCTCCCTGTTCGCCTATGCCATGGGCGACGCCTCCGAAGCGCCAGCCGCTACTCACTCCGCGTATCTCGACCGCCTCCGCGCCTGGGGTTTCACCGTCAATCCCCTCTCCCAGCGCCTCGATACTGAGGCCGAGGCCGCCGCGTTCCAGGAACGGCTTGCCGTCGGCCGCGCCGCCCTGCCCTACGACATCGACGGCGTCGTCTATAAGATCGACGACCTCGGCCTGCAGCGCCGCCTCGGCTCGGTCGGACGCACCCCGCGCTGGGCCATTGCGTGGAAATTTCCCGCCGAGCAGGCGCAAACATTGCTCGAAGCCATCCACATCCAGGTCGGCCGCACAGGCTCGCTGACGCCCGTCGCCTGGCTCCACCCCGTCACCGTCGGCGGCGTCGTCGTCACCCGCGCCACGCTGCACAACGAGGACGAGATCGCCCGTAAGGATTTGCGCGCTGGCGACACGGTCATGCTCCAGCGCGCCGGCGACGTGATCCCGCAGATCCTCGGCATCGTCCCCGACACCCCCCGCGGTCCCGAGCCCTGGCAACCGCCAGAGCACTGCCCCGCCTGCGGGAGCCTCGCGATCCGCCCGCCCGGTGAGGTCGTGCGCCGCTGCACCGGTGGCCTCATTTGCCCCGCCCAGGCACTCGAACGCCTGCGCCACTTCACCGCCCGCGCCGCCTTCGACATCGAGGGCCTCGGCGAGAAAACCATTGCCGAGTTCGCCGCCCTCGGATGGCTTACGACCCCCGCCGACATCTTCCGCCTTCAGAAACACGCAGCCGAGATCCTCGCCCGCGAAGGTTGGAAGCAGCGCTCCGTCGACAACCTTCTGGCGGCCATCGAGACCCGGCGGACCGTCCCGCTGGCCCGTTTCATCTACGCCCTCGGAATCCGCCGGGTCGGCGAGACGAATGGGAAATTGCTCGCCCGCCACTACGGCAGCTTCGCCGCTTGGCGCGAGCAGATGGAACGCGCCACCACGGTCGGCAGCGAGGAGCGCTCCGCCCTTGGCAGCATCATCGGCGTCGGCCCGGCTCTGGCCGAGGAACTCGCCGAATTCTTCATGGAGGCCCGCAACCGGGCTGTCATCGACGATCTGGCCGCCGAACTCACCATCGAGGACGCCGGAGCCGCCGCTTCCGATAGCCCGCTTGCCGGCAAGATCGTGGTCTTCACCGGCACGCTCGAGACCATGACCCGGCCCGAAGCGAAAGCCCGCGCCGAAACCCTCGGCGCCCGAGTCACCGACAGCGTCAGCAAGAAGACCGATTACGTCGTGCTCGGCGCCGACGCCGGCTCCAAAGCCAAGAAGGCGACCGATCTCGGCGTCAAGACCCTGACAGAAGCGGAATGGCGCGCGCTCGCCGGCTTGGCCATAGTGACACCATAGAAGCCACGTAGGAAACGACATGCTCGACTTCTTCCGCGATTTCACGCTGACCACTCATCGTGTCACGGACGGCATCCTGCGCCTGCGCACCGCCGGTTCGGGGCCGCCATTGCTTCTGCTGCACGGCAATCCGCAGACTCACGCCATGTGGCACGCCGTTGCCCCGACGCTCGCAGCCCACTTCACGATCGTCGCCCCGGATCTTCGCGGCTACGGCGAGAGCTTCAAGCCTGGCGCCTCCGGCGATCACGCGCCCTATGCCAAGGCCAGCATGGCGCGTGACCTGGCCGAACTGATGACCGGTCTCGGTCATGACCGCTTTCAGGTCGTCGCCCACGACCGCGGCGCCCGGGTCGCCCACCGCCTGGCCATCGACAACCCGGCCCGGGTCGAGCGCCTGGCCGTGCTCGACATCGTGCCGACGATCGAGCACTTCGAGCGCACCGATATGGCGTTCGGACTCGGTTACTATCATTGGTTCTGGTTCGCCCAGCCGCACCCGTTTCCCGAAGAGCTGATCAATGCGGCGCCCACCACCTGGTTCAACGCTCACACGTCGCGGGAACCCAAGCCGCCGGGCTTCTTCAGCCAGGAGGCGCTTGACGACTACCTCCGCGCTGCGCATGACCCGGCCGCCATCACCGGCATGTGCGAGGACTACCGCGCTGCCGCGACGATCGACCTCGAACATGACCGCATCAGCCGCGCCGAGGGTCGCAAGGTGCAATGCGACATGCTGGTGCTCTGGGGTTCGAAGGGAAAAATCGGCGGCTGGTACGATCCCTTGGACCTCTGGCGCCAGTACTGCGCCGGCACCGTCCAGGGCGGCCCGGTGAACAGCGGCCATTACCTCGCCGAGGAAGCGCCCGGCGAAGTGCTGTCGGCGCTCGACCATTTCCTCGTCCGGCAACCCGCACAAGCGGCCGCATAGCAGCGGACGGCAATCTCGGCGCGCCGTGCCAACCGTCGTCCGCCGCCTCGAAACGCGAGACGTCCGAGACTATCGGCGCATCCGCTTTTCCGCATTGCGGACCACGCCGGATGCGTTCGGATCGACATACGAAGCCGAGGCTAGCCAACCCGACGAACAACATGCCCGCCGCCTCGCTACCT
>CAXTDH010000331.1:0-4520 GCA_964242405.1 uncultured Rhizobacter sp.
TCATGAAGGACGACGAGAACATCAACTCGCAGCCCTTCATGCACTGGCGCGACCGCTACCTCTACTGCATGGACGCGGTCAACAAGGCGAGCGCCGCGACCGGCGAGGTCAAGGGCCACTACCTCAACGTCACCGCCGGGACGATGGAGGAGATGTACGCCCGCGCCGAGTTCGCCAAGAGCCTGGGCAGCGTCATCATCATGATCGACCTGGTGATCGGCTACACGGCGATCCAGTCGATGGCGCTCTGGGCGCGCAAGAACGACATGATCCTGCACCTGCACCGCGCCGGCAACAGCACCTATTCGCGGCAGAAGAACCACGGCATGAACTTCCGCGTGATCTGCAAGTGGATGCGGATGGCGGGCGTCGACCACATCCACGCCGGCACGGTCGTCGG
This sequence comes from uncultured Rhizobacter sp., assembly GCA_964242405.1. Lineage (GTDB taxonomy): Bacteria > Pseudomonadota > Gammaproteobacteria > Burkholderiales > Burkholderiaceae_C > LMDS01. The sequence goes on from CAXTDH010000331.1 coordinate 401, forward strand.
CAAGCTCGAAGGCGACCCGCAGATGATCCGCGGCTTCTACGACACGCTGCTCGACACCCACACGCCGATGCAGCTCGAGAAGGGTCTCTTCTTCGAGCAGGATTGGGCCTCGCTGAACAAGGTGATGCCGGTGGCTTCGGGCGGCATCCACGCCGGTCAGATGCACCAGTTGCTGACCTACCTCGGCGACGACGTGGTGCTGCAGTTCGGCGGCGGCACGATCGGCCACCCGCACGGCATCCAGGCCGGTGCGACTGCCAACCGGGTCGCGCTCGAGGCGATGGTGCTGGCGCGCAACGAGGGTCGCGACATCTGGAACGAAGGGCCGCAGATCCTGAAGGATGCCGCCCAGTGGTGCTCGCCGCTGAAGGCCGCACTCGACACCTGGGGCGACATCAGCTTTAACTACGAGTCGACCGACACCGCCGACTTCGTCGCCACCGCCACCGCGAGCGCTTGACGGCCACGCAATCCATCGCTGAAGGAACCCGATCATGATGACCAACCACGGCCACCGCGTCACCCAGGGCCAGTTCTCCTTTCTGCCCGATCTGACCGACGAACAGATCACGCGCCAGATCGAATACGCATTGCAAAAGAATTACGCCGTTGGCGTCGAGTACACCGACGACCCGCATCCGCGCAACACCTACTGGGAAATGCACGGCAACCCGATGTTCGACCTGAAGGATCCGGCCGGCATCCTGAGCGAGATCAACACCTGCCGCAAGAGCTTTCCGAACCATTACGTCCGGGTGACCGCCTTCGATTCGACCCAGGGCGTCGAATCGGTGCGGATGTCGTTCATCGTCAACCGGCCGGCGGTCGAACCCGGCTTCCGGATGGTACGAACCGAAAGAGGCGGTCGTAACATTCAGTACAGCATCGAGAGCTACGCGGTGCAGTCGCACGGCGAAGGCGAGCGGTACTGAAGCCGAATGGCGTGACGACGACCATGGACGCTTCCGCCGCCCCTGCCGCCCGCGCCCCCTCGGCCCTGCTCGAAGCCTCGGGCGCCCGCCAGGTGCTCGACCGGCTCGACGCCGAGCTGATCGGCCTGGCGCCGGTCAAGGGCCGGATCCGCGACATCGCCGCCCTGCTGCTGATCGACAAGCTGCGCGCCGAGCACGGCCTGCAGTCGACGCCGCCCTCGCTGCACATGTGCTTCACCGGCAACCCGGGCACCGGCAAGACGACCGTGGCCCTGCGCATGGCCGAGGTGTTGAAGCAGCTCGGCTACGTGCGCAAGGGCCACCTGGTCGCGGTGACGCGCGACGACCTGGTCGGCCAGTTCATCGGCCACACGGCGCCCAAGACCAAGGAGGTCGTCAAGCGGGCGATGGGCGGCGTGCTCTTCATCGACGAGGCCTACTACCTCTACAAGCCCGAGAACGAGCGCGACTACGGCCAGGAGTCGATCGAGATCCTGCTGCAGACGATGGAAAACAATCGCGACGACCTGGTCGTCATCCTGGCCGGCTACAAGGACCGGATGGACACCTTTTTCAGCAGCAACCCCGGCATGGCCTCGCGGATCGCCCATCACATCGACTTCCCGGACTACAGCGAAGCCGAGCTCGGGCAGATCGCCGGCCTGATGCTCGGCCAGCTTAATTACCGCTTCGACGCCGGCGCCGAGGCCGCCTTCGGCCGCTACGTCCACCTGCGGCGCGGGCAGCCGCATTTCGCCAATGCCCGCTCGATCCGCAATGCGCTCGACCGCATCCGGCTGCGCCACGCGACCCGGCTTTTCACCGCCGACCTGCCGCTCACGCCCGAGCAGCTCAGCACGCTGACCGCCGAGGACATCCTGGCCAGCCGGGTGTTCGGGGCCACGAACGGGCCGGCCACGGCGTCTGCATCGACGGCCACGTCCGCAGGCGATCTCGACCCCGCGGAGCTGCCGACTGCCAGGGCCACGTCCCCCGCCATGACAGCGACCGAGCGAGCCGGAAGCTGACATGGCGCTCGAAGCCCTGATCTTCGACATCGACGGCACGATGGCCGACACCGAGGAGGCGCACCGCGCCGCCTTCAACCTCGCCTTCGAGCGCCACCGGCTCGACTGGGTATGGGAGCCGGGCGTCTACCGCGATCTGCTGAAGGTGACGGGCGGCAAGGAGCGCATTGCCAGCCACCTCGAGTCGCTGCCGGTCGGCACCCCGGAGCGGCGGCGCGTGCGGGCGCTGATTCCGGAGATCCACGCCGAGAAGACGCGCATCTACAGCGGCTTCATCAGCGACGGTGCGGTGCCCCTGCGCTCCGGCATCGCCCGGCTGATCGACGAGGCGCTCGACGCCGGTTGCAAGCTCGCCATCGCCAGCACCACCACCGCGGCCAATGTCGATGCGCTGCTGCAATCGGCCTTCGGCAGCAGCGGCCTCGATCGCTTCAGCGTCATCGCCTGCGGCGACCAGGTGCCGGCCAAGAAACCGGCGCCCGACATCTACCGCCTGGCGCTCGACAATCTGGGGGTGCAGCCCGAATATGCGGTCGCGATCGAGGATTCGCTGAACGGCGTTCTGGCGGCCGTCGCGGCCGGCTTGTGGACGCTGGTCACCCCCAACTACTGGACCCGTGGCGACCAGTTTCCCGGCGCCGCACTCGAATTGCCCGAGCTCGGCGACCCGGATCGGCCGCTGCCCGGCGAACCCGGTGGCCGGCTGCAAGATGCCGCCTGGCTTACCTTCGCCGAACTGTCACGCCGTGCGACCGGCCGTGGTTGAGACCGCCGCTGCTGAAACGGCCTTTCGCTTTCGTCATCCCAGGAGCCTCCATGCCCACCGGCGGTAAAGCCAACCTCACCCAGTTCCTGATCGAGGGCCGACGCCGGGCCCCCGAGGCGACCGGCGACCTGAACGCGCTGATCACCGACGTGTCGCTCGCCTGCAAGGCGATTGCCTGCCGGGTCGCCTTCGGCGCGCTCGGGGCGCTCGGCACCTCGGTCCGGGCCGAGGCCTCGTCCGAGCCGGTCGACATCGAACGCAGGGTGCGGCAGCCGCTCGACGTCGTCGGCAACAACCTCTTCCTGCGGGCCAACGAATGGGGCGGCCATGTCGCCGGCATGCTGTCGGCGGAACTGGAGCCGGTCTACACATTGCCGCCGCAGCACGCCCGCGGCAAGTACCTGCTGATGTTCGACCCGCTCGACGGTTCGTCGAACCTGGACGTCAATGTCGCCGTCGGCAGCATCTTCTCGATCGTGCGCTCCCCGCGGCCCCACGCCGACGCCCGGGCCGACGACTTTCTCCAACCCGGCAGCGCCCAGGTGTGCGCCGGCTACGCCATCTACGGCCCGTCGACGATGCTGGTGCTGACCCTCGGCAGCGGCACCCATGCCTTCACCCTCGACCCGATGCTCGGCGAGTGGGTGCTCAGCCACCCGAACCTGACCGTGCCACGGGCGACGCGCGAGTTCGCGATCAACGCCTCGAACAGCCGCTTCTGGGAGCCGGCCGTCAAGCGCTATGTCGACGAATGCCTGGCCGGCCAGCCCGGGCCGCGCGGCGCCGACTTCAACATGCGCTGGATCGCCTCGCTGGTGGCCGAGACCCACCGCATCCTGATGCGCGGCGGTGTCTTCCTCTACCCGCGCGACAGCAAGGATCCGAGCCTGGCCGGCCGGCTGCGCCTGCTCTACGAGGCCAACCCGATTTCCTTCCTGATCGAGCAGGCGGGTGGCCGGGCGAGTCACGGCCGTGGCCGCTTGATGGATGTCGAAGCAGAGTCGCTGCACCAGCGCATCGGCCTGGTGTTCGGTTCTGCCGACGAGGTCGACCGGATCGAGCGCTACCACCACGAAGAGCCGCCCGACACCTACGATTCGCCGCTGTTCGGCCGACGCGGCCTGTTCGCGCAGCTCGACTGACATTCCACCCGGCCGGACACGGCCCCGATCGAAGCACCGAGAGAGCGCTGCCATGTCCGTCAAACACCCCATCGTCGCGATCACCGGCTCCTCGGGGGCCGGCACCACGTCGGTCACCCGGACCTTCGAGAACATCTTCCGCCGGGAGCAGGTCCGGGCGGCGGTCGTCGAGGGCGACAGCTTTCATCGCCACGACCGCCAGTCCATGAAGCTGGCGATGGCAGAGAAGGAGGCGAACGGCAACCATCATTT
>CAXTDH010000332.1:0-4518 GCA_964242405.1 uncultured Rhizobacter sp.
GAGTATGCTGCTGGCGATGCGACCGCCGTTGCGCACCTGATGGCGGTCGACGTCGGTACAGAGCTCGATCGCGAGCTTGGTCAGCGGCAGGGCCTCGGGCGGCAGGGCGGCGAGCTTGTCGCAAAAACCCATCACGCCGCGGTCGAAGGCGTCGTCGTCGAAGACCTCGTGGACGAGGCCGATGGCGAGCGCCCGCTCGGCGTCGATCTGCTGTGCCGCCATCGCCAGCCAGCGCGCCCAGTGCGGGCCGACGATGCGGGTCAGCCGGCTCACGCCCCCTGATCCCGGCAGCACGGCGATGGTCTCGATCTCCGGCAGGCCGTAACGCGCGCTCTTCGAGGCGAGCCGAAAGTCGCACGACAGCGACATCTCGAGCGCGCCGCCGAGGCAGGGCGCGTGGTGGGCGACGACGACCGGTTTCTCGAGCGCCTCGAACTCGTCGAACATCGTGTGGAAGCTGCCGCGGCCGCTGCGGTACCAGGTGCGCGCGGCGCTGCTGCTGCCCTGCGGGTCGGGCATGGTGATGTCGGTGAAGTCGGTGCCGGCGCTGAAGTACTTGCCGTTGGCGCGGATCAGCAGCACCCGCAAGGCCGGGTCGGCGGCGAAGCCACGCAGCGCCTCGAAGATGCCGTCGGCCATCGCCAAGGTGACCGCGTTGTACTTCTCGGGCCGGTTCAGCGTGAGTTGCAGCACGGGGCCGATCGTCTCGGCCAGCAGATGGGTTGAGCTCATCGAAGTCTCCATGATGTCGACGTTTCAGCTGCGCGTGCGCGGCATGCCGAGCGCGGCCTCGGCGATCAGGCTGCGCTGCACCTCGCTCGTGCCGCCGTAGATCGTCGCCTGGATCGCCTTCCTGCCCTGCAGCTCGAGGTGGCCCAGGTCGCTCGCGTCCTGCAGCAACGATTCGGGCGCGGCGAGGGCCATCAGCTCGCTCGAGACGCTGACCAGCGCCTCGCTCGCGAACAGCTTGGCCATCGGCCCGTGGTGCTTGCCGGGCACGCCCTCGGCCGCGGCCCAGACGCAGCGGCGCGAAAGCGCGTCGGCGACATCGAGCACGACGTGCGCCTTGGCGAGGCCGCGGCGCACGTCGTCGCGGTCGAGCGGGCGTAGACCGTCGGCGTCGGGCCGGGCCGCCCAGCGCTCGGTGTGCTCGATCATCGCGATCAGTTCGGCGACGAAGAAGTCGCCGGCGCTCTGCTCCATGGTGAGTGCCGCGCTCATCGCCTTGACGCCGCCGTTGACGTCGCCGACGCGGTAGCGGTCGGGAATGCGCACGCCTTCGTAGTAGGTGATGTTGGTGCGCTCTTGGCCGAGCGTCTTGACCTCCTGCACCGCGTAGCCGGGCACGTCGACCGGCACGATGAAGAGCGTCAGGCCGGCGTACTTCGCCGCTGCCGGGTCGGTGCGGGCGAGCAACAGCACGTGGTCGGCAATGTGGCCCTGGCTGGTGAACATCTTCTGGCCGTCGATCAGCCAATCGTCGCCGTCGCGGACCGCACGCGTCTTGGCGGCGAAGATGTCCGAGCCGCAAGAGGGTTCGGTGTAGCCGAGCGCGCAGGATGCGGTGCCGGCGAGCAGCGGCGGCAGGAGTTCGCGCTGCGCCTCCAGGCTGCCAAAGGCGATCAGGATCTTGCCGACCATGTCGGTGACGCTGATGACCGCCGTCGGCCAGCGCGCCTCGGCGAAAGCGGCGCGCAGCGCGGCCGCTTCGTAGGGCGAGCGGCCGGCGCCGCCATGGGCCTTCGGCCAGTCGGCGTAGAGCAGGCCGGCCGCGGCGAGCGCGCGGTGCACCTGCGGGTCGTGGCCGTCGACCGAATGGAAGGCAAAGTCGTCCTTGCCCGCCAGGTGCGAAGCGAAGAACGAGCGGGCCTGCTCGGCGAAGTCGGCAGCCGCCGGGCCGTAGTCGAAATCGATGCCGGAATCGCCCGGGTCGGCGATCGCCGGCGCGACGGGTGCCGACCACAGCCGGTCCGCCAGGCGCGCCAGTTCCGCCGCCGGTGCGCCCGGCAGCAACGCCAGGCTGCGGACGCGGCGGAAGTAGAGCTGGGCGTCGTACTCGAGCGTCATGCCGTAGCCGCCGAAGGTGCGCATGGCGCGGACGGTCGCCCGGCCGGCGCTGTCGGCCGCCCACCACCAAGCCTTGCCGACGGCCGCCGCGCTTTTCGCGGGCGCCCGCTCGGCGAGCGACGCGGCGCGCCAGACCAACAACCTCGCCCCCTCGACGTCGGTGATCGAATCGGCCAGCGGGTGCGCCAGGCCCTGGTAGCCGCCGATCGGCCGGTCGAAGGCCTTGCGCTCCCGCGAGTAGGCGGCCGCGTCCTCGAGCGCCTTGTGCGCCGCGGCGGCCATCTGCGCGGCGCCTAGCAATTTCCATTCGTCGACGGCCGCGGCGTAGGCTGAACGGGCGGCGTCGCCGCGTGCCAGCTCGACGCAGACCGACGTGTCGGCCGGCAGTCGCCAGCGGCCCAGGGGCAGGGCGCCGAGATTGGGTTCGGGTCGGGCCGGTACGTCCTGCGGCACCAGCAGCAGGCGCTCGCCGTACAGGCACAGCACGGCGTGGGCGATGGCCGCGGCCGGCACCAGTTGGGTCGCGCCCGCGGTCGCCGGGGCGAGCGCCAGCGTGACGACGGCGTTGCCGTCGCCGAGCTTCGACAGCCAGGCCTGCGCCGCGTCGACGCCTGCCGGGTCAGCGCTCCTCGCGTCGCCGCCGGCCGTGGCGAGCAGATGCGCCGCGACGAGCGTCTCGGCCACCGGCGCACTCACCAGATGCCGCCCGGCCTCCTCCGCGAGCAGCACGGCGTCCATCAAACCGAGTCCGCCACCGCCTTGCGATTCGGGCACGCGCATCAGCGGGATGCCCATCTCGACGCATTGCGCCCAAAGCGCGGGATCGAAGCCGGCCGGCTCGGCGGCGCGCACGCGGGCCGGCGTCGATTCATGGGTGAAGAGCTTGGCGAACGCCTCCTGGAGCTGGCGCTGGTCTTCGTTCAGGTGCAGGTTCATTCGGAATAGTCCCCGTGGTTCAGACGGCGGCGCGGCCGTGCAGCCGCCGCACCTCGCGCTTGTCGATCTTGCCGCTCGGCAGCTTGGGCAAGGTATCGACGAAGACATAGCGGCGCGGCCGCTTGTAGCCGGCGATGCGCTCGCGGCAGTGCGTGGTGAGCTGCTCGACATCGGCCTCGCGGCCGGCGTGCAGGGCGACGACCGCGCACACCGCCTCGCCCCATTTGTCATCGGGCTCGCCGATGACCGCCGTCTCGCACACCGCCGGGTGCTCGTAGAGGGCTTCCTCGACCTCGCGCGAATAGATGTTCTCGCCGCCGGAGACGATCACATCCTTCATGCGGTCGACGAGGTAGATGAAGCCGTCGGCGTCGAAGCGGCCGACGTCGCCGGTGTGCAGCCAGCCGTCGCGGAGTGTCTCGAGCGTCGCGGCCGAGTTGTTCCAGTAGCCCTGCATGCACATCGGCCCGCGGACGACGATCTCACCGGCCGCGCCTTGCGCGCAATCGCGTCCTTCGGCATCGACGATGCGCACTTCGGTGCCGCGCATCGGCACGCCGATCGACTTGAAGCGCTCGCGGTCGCGGGCATCACCGTCCGGCCGGTGGTGGGATGCCGGCAAGACCGTGCCGGCGCCTTCGGTCTGGCCGTACATCTGCGTGAAGATCGGCCCGAGCAGCTCGAGCCCGCGCCGCAGCAGCGCGACCGGCATCGCCGCGGCCGAGTAGACGAGCATGCGCAGGCTCGAAAGATCGTGCCGGTGCACGTCGGGGTGGTCGAGCAGCATCTGGATCATCGTCGGCGCCATGTGCGTGACGGTGATGCGCTCGCGCTCGATGGTCTCGAGGATCGCCTTGGCGTCGAAGCTGCGGTGCAGGACGACGCTGCCGCCTTGCCAGTGCGCGCCGAGCTGGATCATCTTGGCGCCGACATGGAACATCGGCATCATCAGCAGGGTGCGGTCCGAGGACGACGCCTGCATGATGCCGCTCAGGATCTCGGCGAAGCTCGTCATCGCCCGGTTGCCGAGCATGCAGCCCTTCGGCCGGCCGGTGGTGCCGCTGGTGTAGACGAGGTAGGCGAGGTCGTCGACCCGCGGCGGCACCGCAACGGCGTTCGACTCGCCTGCCTGCAGGTAACGCTCGTAGCCCGGCGCCCAGGGCGCCTCGCCGCCGATGCAGGCGTACTGCTCGATCGCCGGCAACTGCGCACGCAGCTGCTCGACGGCCGGCAGGTACTGCGCCTCGAACACCAGGTGCCGCGGCGCACTGTCCTTGAGGATGAAGGCGAGCTCGGGCACGGCGAGCCTGAAGTTGAGCGTCGCCAGGACGACGCCGGACAGCTCGGCGGCCGCGTAGAGCTCGAAGTACTCGATCTCGTTCATCGCCAGCACCGACACCCGGTCCATCGGCCGCAACCCTGCCGCCGCCCACGCCGCGGCGAGGCGGCGCGCCCGTTGGTACAGCTCGGCATGCGTCAGGCTGCGATCGTTGCACCGGACGGCCAGCGCGTCAC
>CAXTDH010000333.1:0-4474 GCA_964242405.1 uncultured Rhizobacter sp.
TCGTCCCGGCGCAGGCGGGGACCCGGTGTCGTCTTACGGCGCGGCGCGAGTTCGGCGACGCTAGCTTCCCGCGTTCGCGGGGACGACGGAGGGCATCAATCCGCCGGCCGCAGCTTCCTCACCTCCGCATCCGCCGGCAGGTACTTCGCTCCATCGTAGTACTGGTAGTCGACCATCACGCCCTTGCCCTTGTCGTTCTTGGTCTTGCCGACGAACGCGCCCATCGTCGACTGGTGGTCGATCGGACGGTAAAGAATCTTTCCGAACGGCGAGTCGACCGACAGGCCCGCGAACGCCGCGACGAGCTGGTCGGCGCCGGTGCCCTTCGCCTTGCGGATGCCGGCGGCGAGCGACTTGATCATCGTGTAGCCGACCACCGAGCCGAGGCGCGGATAGTCGTTGTATTTCTGGTGGTACGCGAGGAAGAACGCCTTGTGCTCCGGCGTCTGGATGCCGTACCAGGGGTAGCCGGTGACGATCCAGCCGTTCGGCGTCTCCTCCTTCAACGGGTCGAGGTACTCCGGCTCGCCGGTCAGCACGCTCACCACTTCGCGCCCCTGGAACAGGCCGCGGGTGTTGCCTTCGCGCACGAACTTGGAGAGATCGGCGCCGAACAGCACGTTGAAGATCGCATCCGGCTTGGCATCGGCGAGCGCCTGGGCGACGCTGCCAGCATCGAGCTTACCGAGCGGCGGCGCCTGTTCGACGACGAACTCGACATCCGGCTGCGCGGCCTTCATCAACTCCTTGAAAGCCGCCACGGCCGACTGGCCGTACTCGTAATTCGGGTAGACGAGCGCCCAGCGCTTCTTCTTCAACTTGACGGCCTCGGGCACCAGCATCGCCGCCTGCATGTAGGTGCCGGGGCGCAGGCGAAAGGTGTACTTGTTGCCGCTGCCCCAGATGATCTTGTCGGTGAGCGGCTCGCCGGCGAGGTAGAAAAACTTCTTCTGCTTCGCGAAATCGGCGAGCGCCAGGCCGGTGTTGGAGAGGAACGCGCCGGCCAGCACGTCGATCTTCTCGCGCGACACCAGTTCCTCGGCCGCCCGCACCGCGTCGCCCGGGCTGGCGTTGTCGTCGCGGGTGATCAGCTCGATTTTCTTGCCGTTGACGCCGCCGGCCGCGTTCACCTCCTCGACCGCGAGCTCCATGCCCTTGCGGTACGGCTCGAGAAAGGCCGGCTGCGCCTTGTAGCTGTTGACCTCGCCTATTTTGATCGTCGGGCCTTGCTGAGCTTGCGCGGCCGGAGCGCCGATGGCCAGTGCAGCGGCAGCGCTGGCCAGCAGGAGGGGGCGTCGGTGAATCATGGGGAAACTCCTGAGGCGGATGGTGCGGGGGATCGTAGCGACACGCGGCGTCGTCGGCGTCGGCGTCGGCACGGCACCGCCGGCGCCGGCGCCAGCGCCTCAGCGCAGGCCGTCCTCGCCGACGATGTCGCCGGCCTGCAGCCCGCCGATGCGCGCCAACGGCCGGCCACTGTCGGTCACGACCACGGCGACGACGATCTCGTCGGCACGCGGCGCATCGGCCACCCGGGCCTCCATGGCGTCGAAATGGCTGCGCACGAAGGCCGCGTCCTTGTGGCCGAGCGGCACGTCGATGGCCGTGCCGAGCGTGCCGCGCTTCTTCGCCGACGGCACCAGCGCGGCGCCCGAGCCGACCGCCTGGCGCAGCGGCGCGCCGAGCTTCGGATGAAGGATCGCCGCCGCGTGTTCCAGTTCGCCCGCCTCGCCGACGATCGCCGCCTTGCCATAGCTCTGCGCCTGCTCCGGGGCGATGCCGAGCGCCGCGACGCACTTCGCCCCGAGCAGGCCGCCGAGTTCTTCGCCGATCGTGACCAGCTCGGCGAGGTCTTCCTCGTAACGGCCGGCCAGCGGGTTGGCGATCACGGCCATCGCCAGGGCGCGGCGAGTCGGCGGATCGACCGTCCGGCCCATCTCGAGGTGGGTTTCGTCGACCTGGACGATGATCTTGCGTATCCGGGCGGGCATGTCGTGTTCTTCCCTTCTCAGCTCAGCGCAAGCCGTCCCACAGCGCGATGTCGGCCGCCTCCAGGCCGCCGACCCGGGCATGGACGCGCGCACCGGTGCTCATGGCCAGAATGAAGACGATCTCGTCGATGCGGGGCGCACCCGGCACCCGCACCTCGATCGCGTCGAAATGGCTGCGCACGTAGGAGGCGTTGATGTGGGTGAGCGGCACGTCGAGCGTGGCGCCGGGCGCGCCGACCTTCTTCGTCGACGGCACGATCGCCAGGGCGTTGCCGGGTTGGCGCAGGCGGGCGTCGGCGTCGCCACCGCCATCGCCACCGCCCTTCCAGCCGAGCAGCTCGCGCATCGCGTAGCCGCCCGGCACATGCCAGAGCGCGCCATGCTCCTGCTCGCCGCCGGCGCCGACGATCGCGCCCTTGCCATAGCTCTCGACCCGCTCGACCGGCACCTCCATCGCCGCGCGCAGCTGTTCGGCCATCCGGACGCCGACCGGCTGCAGCGCCTCCATCATCGGCAGGATGTGCGCCACATGGCGGCCGGCGAACAGGTTCGTCAGCACGGCGGCGATGAAGCCCCGGCGCAGCGGCCGGGTCGCGATCGGGCCGAATTCATGGTGGATGTCCTCGACGTGCGTCAGGATGCGGCGGATCTCGATCACGGCACAGGCCCGAGCGAGGGGCGGCGAGGACAAGCTGTTTTCAACGCGGGTCGCATCGCCGTCGTCAAGCAAAGACCGAACCAAGGGGTGGGCCAGGCGCCTCGGGCGAGGGCCCGCCGACCCGCAGCGCCGCACCCTGGCAGACGAGCACCGCCGCCTCGATCAACCCGCGTTGGCGCAGATCCTCGGCCCGACGGGCACCGGCTTGCAACGCCGCCTGGACGCGGTCGGCCGGCAGCGTCGCCACGGCCACGGTCACCGGCGTCTCGCCCAGGTCGCTGTCGTCCGTGACGGCATTGGCCGGGCGCCGCTGGATGCCCGGGTCGGCGACATCGACGGCATTGGCGATGACCGTAGCAGCGGCATCGGCCGCCGCGACCGTCCGGGCGAGGACGGTGACGCTGTCGGCGATGCCGAGCGAAAAACTCCGGCCGCGCCAGCCGCTGGTCGCGATGCCGCGCACCGCCAAGGTGTCATCGATCCGGAATCGGCCATCGACCTGCAATTCCACCGCCGGGTCGAAGCGCGACAGGTCGGCGTACAGGCCGACATCGACCGACGCGCCCGGCGCCAGGTGCAGGGCGATGTCGCCGCCGTTGTCGACCCACGCGCGCCGGATGCCGCCGCCCTGGTAGCAGGCGACGATTTCCTCGGCGACCGAACCCGCCACCGCGGCCATCGGCGTGATGTAGGCCGAATGGAAAGGTCGGCAGGCGTGCCACATCCGTCGTGCGATCGCGCCTTGCAACGCGCACGGGCCGCGAATCGGCAGGCGCAGGGCCCGCAGCTCCGCGACCAGCTCGTCGAGCACCGTCTGAAAGCGCCGCCAGGCGGCCTCGTGCGCTTCGGTGACCGCCGAGCCGTCACCTTCGGCGCCGATCACCAGGTCGATCGGGCCGTGCTGGAAATGGCGACGACCGTTCGACAGATTCGCGCGTTGCGGTGGCGTGGGCAAAGCTGCTGGTCCGATCGAAGGAGCCGATTCAGCCGAGCACCGGCTGCTGCCCGAGCGGCCACGGGTTGCCGGCCGGCAGCGCCTCGAAGCGCCGCCCGGTCGGCGCCCCGTCGTCGTGCCAGGCGCCGGTCGCCAGCGTCTGCGAGAGGCTGCGCACTTGGTCGAGATGACCGCCGAGGGCGCGGTAGTCGGCGAGCGTCATGCTGAATTCGATCGGCGCGACGATCGCCGGCGTCGGCACCGTGCCGAAGCTGCCGTCCGGCATGCGCGCCACATCCACCATCAGCGTGATGCCGCCGCCGGGCCACACATAGGCCGGCGCGCCGCCGCAGGTGACGTTGACCAGCGCCTGCTTGATGGCACGGGTCAGCCGCACCGGGTTGTCGGTGACGCCGGCCCGCAGGCTGCCGCCGGCACCGGCGACGAACAGCACGGTGGTGAGCGACGGCTCGCAGTTCTCGCCGATCCGGGCGACGACCTCCGCCACCCCGGCCGGCATCGGTTCGGGCTGCGGCGTGAGCGTGTCGTCTAGCACGTACCAGGCGGCGTGCTCGCCGGTCGTCGACACCATCAGCAGCCGCAAGCCCGGCCAGGCGACCCCCGCCTCCCAGGCGTCGACGATGGCGAGCGGGTCGGCGATGTCGGTGCCGCCCCAGCCGGTGCCCGGGTTGGCGACCTGGAAGTAGCGGCCCGGTGTCGACTTGCGGCCGCGGATGCGGATGCCCGACGGCCGCATCCCGAGGCAGCGGCCGGCCTGGTGCGAGGTCAGCACGCCGGTAATGTGGTCGTCGACGACGACGACCTCGTCGGCCCGGCCGACGAACTGCTGGGCGGAGATGCCGACGGTCGCCGAGCCGCAGCCGACCCCCA
>CAXTDH010000334.1:0-4470 GCA_964242405.1 uncultured Rhizobacter sp.
ACGTGGTGTTGATGGTTTCGGTGGTGCAGGCGACGGGCAGCCAGGGCAGCGTCGTCGGCGCGCTGCTCACCTTTGCGTTCTACGGATTGCTGCCGGTTGCGATCCTCGTCTACCTGATGCTGAGCCCGGCACGGCGGCGTCGGAATCGGGCCGCCGAGGAGGCCGAACGCCTGGCGGTTCCGGCGTCAACGCCGCTGCCGGATCCAGATGGCGGCGGCCATCCGCCCGGTGACCCGGTCGCGCCGGTAGGAAAAGAAACGTGACGAGTTTTCGACGGTGCACCAGCTGCCGCCGGTGATGTCGCGGACACCAGCAGCGTGGAGTCGATCGCGGGCGAGCTGGGGAAGGTCAGCCAGCCACTTGGCGGGGCCGTACGGTTGGAAGCAGGAGCGGGTTCGAGACAAGGAATCGCCGTCGTGGGCATCGGCCACCGGCTGTCCCTCGGTCACGTCCCCACCCGCCAGTTGCGCAGACGCCACTTCCCCGGGCGACACGCCGAAGGCGCGCAGCACGTCCTCACCCACCTCGAAGCGCCGCGGCCCGATGCAGGCGCCCAGCCAGGCGCTGACCTCCTCGGGGCCGCACCGACCGAGGTCGCAGAGCTCTGCCAGCGTCGCCTCGACGATGCCCGCCGCCAGGCCGCGCCAACCGGCGTGGGCCGCGCCGACAGCCCGCGCCTGCGGTGCAGCGAACAACACCGGCAGGCAATCGGCGACCTGCACCGTGCAGGCAACCCCCGGGACCGACGTCACGCTCGCATCGGCGCCTTCCGCTTCGACAGGTTCAAGGGCGCCGGGCGCGAGCAGCGACTCCATCGTCAACCTTGCCACCCGGGTCCCATGCACCTGACCCAGCCAGACCGGGGTTGCGCCGATGGCCTCGGCGAACAGCGCCTGGTTCGCCGCCACGGTCGCCGGATCGTCGCCGATGCCGTGCCGCAGGTTCAGGCTCTCGAAGGCGCCCTGGCCGCAGCCGCCAGCGCGCGTCGACATCAGCGCACCGACGCCGGGGATTCGCCAATCCGGCCGGAGCCAGTCGGGGTGGATCGGCATGATCGCGGCCCAAGCGCTGAAAGCGACCGGGAGGCTGGCAGCGACGCGGAAGCCGGCAGCAGCCGCCGGGCTAGCCGACGACCCGGACCTCGAGCCGGCCCAGACCGGTGATCTCGCCGCTCAGAGTGTCGCCCGAGACGACGGCCGCGACACCTTCCGGCGTGCCGGTGAAGATCAGGTCACCTGGCGCCAGCTCCCATGCTCGCGACAAGTGCTCGATCACCTCCGGAACGCTCCAGATCAGCTTGCCGAGGGTGCTGCTCTGGCGCACCTGCCCATTCACCTCGAGCGAGATGCGGGTGTCGGCATCGAGACGGCAATCCTCGGCCCGCCGGATCGGGCCGATGGGTGCCGAATCGTCGAAGCCCTTGCCGATCGACCACGGCCGGCCCAGCTTCTTCCCCTCGTTCTGCAGGTCACGGCGGGTCATGTCGAGGCCGATCGCATAGCCCCAGATGTGCGCTGCCGCCTCGGCCGCCGCGATGTTCCGGCCGCCCTTGCCGATCGCGACCACCAGCTCGAGTTCATGGTGCAGGCTCTTGGTCAGGCTCGGGTAGCGCATCTGCCCGACCGCCCCCTCGGCGACCGGCAGGACTGCATCGGCCGGCTTCATGAAGAAAAACGGCGCTTCGCGACCGGTGTGGCCCATCTCGATCGCGTGTTCGACGTAGTTGCGACCGACGCAGTAGATGCGGTGGACCGGGAACGAGGCGCCGTCGGCGCTCGCGTGCACGGGAACCGAAGCGGGTAGGGACGGCTCGAAGACGTAGTTCATGGCGGAGCCTTATCAATTAGCAGCGCCGATGCGGCAGGTGCGGGGTGGTGCGGTGAGCGCTCAGATGCGTGAGGCGACGGGGACGCGGGCGGTGGGCTGCCGAACGGCTACCGGAATGATGCCATGCGCCCAGGGAAAGGCGTCGCTCGCCGGCCTACACTGCACTTCTGCCCGAGGTCGGGATGGCACTGCCGAGGGATCGGGGATGATGACGACGATTTCGACGAGCGCCCTCTGGTGGCTGGCCAGCGGCCTGGCGGTGGCGATCGAGGTCGCGACCGGCACCTTCTACCTGTTGATGATCGGCCTGGGCATGGTCGCCGGAGCGCTGGCATCGCACCTCGGCCTGGGCGCGGCCGGGCAATTGATCGCGGCAGCCGTCGTCGGCGGCGGTGCGACCGCGCTGCTCCACTGGCGGCGTCTGGGCCAAGCGCCGGCCATCGATTCGCGACGCAACCGCGACGTCAATCTCGACATCGGTGAGCGCATCGAAGTGGCCCGCTGGTCCGGTGACGACACGGCCAGCGTGCAGTACCGCGGATCGGTCTGGACAGCGCGGCGCGCACCCGGCGCACCGCCGGTCGCCGGCGCTCACCGGGTGGTCGCGGTCGAGGGCAACTGGCTGGTGCTGGCGCCGATGGAAACGCCCTAAGGCGCCTCGACGGTTTGTTCGCTTCGCTCCACCAATTGTCGGATACCGGACCTTCGCATGGAAATCGCCCTCGTCATCGCTGTCATCGCCGTCGTCTTCATCTTGAGGTCGATCAAGATCGTGCCGCAGCAGCATGCCTGGGTGGTCGAGAAGCTCGGCAAATACGACCGCACGCTGGCACCGGGCCTGGCTTTCGTGCTGCCCTTCGTCGAGCGCGTCGCCTACAAGCACTCGTTGAAGGAGGTGCCGCTCGACGTCCCCAGCCAGGTCTGCATCACCCGGGACAACACCCAGCTCCAGGTCGACGGGATCATCTACTTCCAGGTCACCGATCCGATGCGGGCGAGCTACGGCTCGAGCAACTACATCTCGGCCATCACCCAATTGGCGCAGACGCTGCTGCGTTCGGTGATCGGCAAGATGGAGCTCGACAAGACCTTCGAGGAGCGCGACCATATCAATCTGTCGGTGGTCGCCTCGCTCGACGAAGCCGCCCACAACTGGGGCGTGAAGGTGCTGCGCTACGAGATCAAGGACCTGACGCCACCGGCCGCCATCCTGCATTCGATGCAGGCGCAGATCACCGCCGAGCGCGAGAAGCGGGCGTTGATCGCCGCGAGCGAGGGCCGCAAGCAGGAGCAGATCAACATCGCGACCGGCGAGCGCGAGGCCTTCATCGCCCGGTCGGAGGGCCAACGGCAGGCAGCGGTCAACCGGGCGCAGGGCGAGGCCGCGGCGATCGTCGCGGTGGCCGACGCCACGGCCGACGCGATCCGCAAGATCGCCGAGGCGATCCGTTCGCCGGGCGGCGAGCAGGCCGTCCAGTTGAAGGTCGCGGAAAAGGCAGTCGACGCCTTTGCGCAGCTTGCAAAGACGAACAACACCATGATCGTGCCGGGCAACCTGGCCGAGGTCGGCGGACTGATCGGCACGGCGATGGCGCTGTTCAAGGGGAAGGGGCCTGGCCCGACGTGAGGATGTGGTCGTCGCGCTCACCGCCGTCGTCATCGCCCAACGCCGCCCACCACTGCCTTCGCCGCCGACGGTCAACTGCCCGCTGCCGCCGTTACGCGCCGACGTGCTCGGCTAAACTCCGTCCTCCGGAGAGATGGATGAGCGGTTTAAGTCGCACGCCTGGAAAGCGTGTGGGGGCTAATTACCCCCCGCGGGTTCGAATCCCGCTCTCTCCGCCAACGTCGGCGCCGTCTGCCCGACACGCGCGGTTCGGTGCAGACCCGCGGAGCGAGCGAACGGGAACAACGTTTGCCATGCTGGACCGAGTGCCATGCGGCGCTCGAAAGGCCCTTGATGAAGGAACGAGTGGTTCGTCGCTACGCTGGTCATTGCGGTGCGGCCCTCGCCGCAACCCTGGTTCTGGCGGGTTGCTCCGGCGTGGCGCCTCATCCACCGGCACCGATCACGGTGAGTGCGCCTTTGCAGTACTACCGGATCGGCCCGCTGGACAGCCTCAGCATCGTCGTGTGGCGCAACCCGGATGTGTCGGCGACCGTTTCCGTGCGCCCCGACGGCTTCATCTCCGCACCCCTGGTCGAGGACATGCAGGCGGCTGGCCGAACACCGGCCGAACTGGCGCGGCAACTCGAAAGCTCCCTGGCGAAGTACATCCGGGATCCGGTCGTGAACGTCGTGGTGCTGAAGTTTCAAGGCGTCTATGCAGATCAGGTACGGATCGTCGGAGAGGCGACAAAGCCGCAAGCCGTGGCCTACCGGCAAGACATGACGATGCTCGATGTGATGATCGAGGCCGGTGGCATGACGGACTTCGCCAATGGCAACGGCGCCGTGCTGATCCGGGGGTCCGAAGGCGGTAAACAATACAGTCTGCGACTGCGCGACCTGCTTGGGCGGGGCGATATTTCGGCGAACGTTGCCGTATTGCCGGGCGACATCATCATGATTCCGCAAAGCTGGTTTTGATTGCCGGCCGCCGGCCGGGCCGTTCGCGGGCGGCATGTCAGACGGGCCGGCGT
>CAXTDH010000335.1:0-4466 GCA_964242405.1 uncultured Rhizobacter sp.
CTCCCAAAGGCGGGAGAGGGAGCCAAGCAAGTCACCAAGGACATCACACCATGACCAAACAAGTCCAGGACGCCTACATCGTCGCCGCCACCCGCACGCCGATCGGCCGCTCGGGCCGCGGATTTTTCAGGAACACCCGGCCCGACGACCTGCTGGTCGCAGCCATTCTGAGCGCCATGAAACAGGTGCCGTCGCTCGATGCCGGGGCCATCGAAGACGCGATCATCGGCTGCTCGTTCCCCGAAGGCGAGCAGGGCATGAACATGGCACGCATCGCCGTGCAGCTGTGCGGCTTTCCGAAGCCGGTCGGCGGCGTCACCGTCAACCGCTTCTGCGCCTCGGGCCTCACCGCCATCCAGATGGCCGCCGACCGGATCCGCGTCGGCGAAGCCGATGTGCTGATCGCCGGCGGCGCCGAGTCGATGAGCATGGTGCCGATGGGCGGCAACAAGCCGTCGTTCAACCCGAAGGTCTTCGAGCGCGACGAGAACATTGGCATCGCCTACGGCATGGGCCTGACGGCCGAGAAGGTCGCGGCGCAGTGGAAGGTGAGCCGCGAGGCGCAGGACGCCTTCGCCCTCGAATCGCACCAGCGGGCGATGCGCGCCCAGGCTGCCGGCGATTTCACCGCCGAGATGACGTCGATCGAGGTCGTGGACCGATTCCCGGACCTGACGACCGGCGAGCCGGGCGTGATGATGCGCACCGTCAGCCTCGACGAAGGCCCGCGCCCCGACACCTCGCTCGAAGGCCTGGCCAAGCTGCGCCCGGTGTTCGCCGCCAAGGGTTCGGTCACCGCCGGCAACAGCTCGCAGACCAGCGACGGCGCCGGTGCGCTGATCCTGGCGAGCGAAAAGGCGGTCAGGCAATATGGCCTGACGCCGCTCGCCCGCTTCGTCAGCTTCGCGGCCCGGGGCGTGCCGCCCGAGATCATGGGCATCGGCCCGATCGAGGCGATTCCCGCGGCGCTGCGCTATGCCGGGCTGTCGGCCGACGACATCGGCTGGATCGAGCTGAACGAAGCCTTCGCGGCCCAGTCGCTCGCCGTCATCGACACCCTCGGCCTGGATGCGGCCAAGGTGAACCCGATGGGCGGCGCGATCGCCCTCGGCCATCCGCTCGGCGCTACCGGCGCGATCCGGGCGGCGACCGTCGTTCACGCGCTGCGGCGGCACAATCTGAAGTACGGCATGGTGACGATGTGCGTCGGCACCGGCCAGGGCGCCGCGGGCATCTTCGAGCGCGTTTGAGCACCGGCACGGGTCGCGTCCAGCTGCCCAGGCCGAGCGCAGCCGCCCGTGCGTGCCGTGACGCGAGTGGCGTGCCGCGCCGCGCCACGAGGCCCATGCCGAGGCTGAACGCCCCGAATACCATCATGACGAACAGGAGACCTGCATGAGCATCAAGACCGCCACCTTGAACGGCGTCGCGACGATCGAGATCGCCCGACCGGAGAAGAAGAACGCCATCACCGGCGCGATGTACCGGCAGATGGCCGATGCGCTCGATGCGGCCAAGGCCGACCCGGCGACCCGCGCCGTGCTGATCACCGGCCAGCCCGGCATCTTCACATCGGGCAACGACATCGAGGACTTCATGCAGCGCCCGGCCGGCAGCGAGTCGCCCGCCTTCGTCTTCATGAAGGCGCTGATGGGCTGCGACAAGCCGGTGATCGCGGCCGTGACCGGCGCGGCGATCGGCATCGGCACGACGATGCTGCTGCACTGCGACTTCGTCTACGTCTCCGACGAGGCGCGGCTCGCCATGCCGTTCGTGAGCCTGGGCCTGGTGCCGGAGTTCGGCTCCAGCCTGATCGTGCCGCAGTTGATGGGTAATGTGCGGGCGGCCGAGAAGCTGCTGCTCGGCGACCCGTTCACCGGCGCCGACGCCGTCGACTGCGGCATCGCCAACGCGGTGCTGCCGGCGAACGAAGTGGTCAACCATGCGCGCCGGATCGCCGAGCGCTTCAACGCCTTGCCGCCCGGCGCGGTGCGCGAGTCGAAGCAGCTGCTGCGACGGGGCAGGTCCGAAGCGGTCGTCGAGACCATCGCCGCGGAAGGCGAAATCTTCGGCCGCAGGCTGCGCAGCCCGGAGGCGCAGGAGGCGTTCAGCGCGTTCTTCCAGAAACGCAGGCCCGATTTCTCGAAGTTCTGATGTCGCCGCGGCGGCTCGGGTTGCCCCGTGGGCCTGAGGGTCGGCGGCTTTCCGCGTCTACGATATCGGTACACGGGGCGCGTCCCGTGTCGGGAGACTTTTCCATGACGCATGGCCTGACCTCGAGCCGCACGGCAACTCTGCTCGCCGCCGCGTTCCTGACGGCTGGCGCTTCGGCCGTCACCTTGTACGACCCGGCGCTCGGCCTGCCCTCGGACCAATCATGGTCCACGACCGGTGTCGGCACTTTCACGCAGGCGGTCACCGGCGGTCGCTACCTGCTGTCGACGGGGCCGATCAATGCGACGGTGGCCGGGTCGGCACAACTCCAGCCGCTGCTCCTCGACACCCAGGCCGGATTCAGCCTCGACTTCGGCCTGCGCATCGCCGCCGAAAGCCATGCCGCGGACAACCAGCGCGCTGGCTTTTCGGTGATCGTCACCGGCGCCGACCCGACGCATGCCCTGGAACTCGGTTTTTGGCAGAACGAAGTGTTCGCCTACGACGCCGGCTTCGTTCCTGGCGCGGCGGGCGTGTGGGACACCACCGCCACCACCGCCTATTCGTTGGTCGTCAAAAACAATCAGTACAGCTTGCTCGGCAACGGCACCAGCTTGCTGAGCGGGTCGCTGGTCGACTACACCGGCCGTGCGATCGCGCCCTACACCACCGCCGGCGTGCTGTTTTTCGGCGACGACACCAGCCGGGCCCAGTCGGTCAGCGAGTTCGGGCGTGTGACCTTGACGACCGCGGTACCCGAGCCGGGCATGGTGACGTTGCTGGTGGCAGGGCTGCTCGGCCTGGCCGGCTGGCGACGCCGGCACGCTGCGAGCGGCGCGCCGGCCTGAACTCGGTGGATGTCGGAGTCGACATCGAGATCGAGATCGAACTCGATGCCGAACCCGATATCGCCTCAGCCCTTCGGGATCTCCCGCGGTTGCCCGTTGCGGTCGATCGCCACATAGGTCAAATTCGCCTCGGTCACCTTGACCACGTGCAGGCTGGCCGGGTTGCGCTCCGCGTAGACCTCGACGTTGACGGTCACCGACGTCCGGCCGACCCGCTCCACTTTGGCGTAGAAGCTCAGCAGGTCGCCGATCGAGACCGGCTGCTTGAAGACGAACTGATTGACGGCGACGGTCGCGATCCGCCCCTTGGCGATCCGGGACGGCAGCACCGCGCCCGCCAGGTCGACCTGCGCCATGATCCAGCCGCCGAAAATGTCGCCATTGGCATTCGCATCGGCCGGCATCGGCAAGACGCGCAGGACGAGTTGCCGGTCGTCCGGCAGCCGCAGCGGCGAGGGCGCCTCCGAGGCGCCGTGCTCCGGTTGGCGGTCCTCACTTGATTTCTCGGGCATATTGCGTCACCTGCAGTCGTTGAGCGCAGTCCGACCCGAAGCCGGACTCGAAGCGCATTCTTTCACTGATTGTTTCCGGATCGCCCGTTCGATGCGCACCCTCTCCAGCACCCTGCCGGCCCCCGCCTTGCCGGGCGACCCGCCTCCTGTCAAATCGACTGACTGGTCGACCCTGCGCAAGCTGGTGCCTTACGTCTGGCAGTGGCGGGGCAGGGTGCTGGTCGCGCTCGCCTGCCTGGTCGCGGCCAAGGTGGCCAACATCGGCGTGCCGCTGGTCTTGAAGCAACTCGTCGACGCGTTGACGCTCAAGCCCGGCGACCCGCGCGCCGTGCTGGTCGTGCCGGTGGCGTTGCTGGTCGGCTACGGCTTGCTGCGGCTTTCCATCACGCTCTTCACCGAGCTGCGCGAGTTCCTCTTCTACCCGGTCGCGGCGCGCATCGCCCGGCGCGTGGCGCTCGAGGCCTTCGAGCACCTGCTGGCGCTAAGCCTGCGCTTCCACCTGGAGCGGCAGACGGGCGGCGTCTCGCGCGACATGGAGCGCGGCTCGCGCTCCATCCAGTCGCTGCTCAACTACACCATCTACAACATCCTGCCGACGCTGGTCGAGATCACGATGGTCATCTGCCTGCTGGCGGCGAAATTCGACGGCTGGTTCGCTGCCATCACCTTCGGCGCACTCGCCGTCTACATCGTCTTCACCGTCTCGGTCACCGAATGGCGCACCGGTTTCCGTCGGGCGATGAACGAGCAGGATTCGAAGGCGAGCAGCCGGGCGATCGATGCGCTGCTCAACTTCGAGACGGTCAAGTACTTCTCGAACGAAGCCTTCGAGCAGGGCCGCTACGACGACAACCTGCAGCGGCTGGAAAAGGCATCGGTCAAGTCCCAGACTTCCCTCTCGGCGCTCAATCTGGGCCAGAGCCTGATCATCGCGACGGCCGTGACGCTGCTG
>CAXTDH010000336.1:0-4463 GCA_964242405.1 uncultured Rhizobacter sp.
GACCTTGGCCTGCTCGAACAGCGGCGCGACCAGGCCGTAGGCGATGCCGCGGTGCGCCGCGCATTCGCCGACCGAGTAGATGCGGGCGTCGGTGATCGTCTGCATCGTGTCGTTGACGACGATGCCGCGGCTGCAGTGCAGGCCGATCTTCTCGGCGAGATCGGTGTTCGGCCGGATGCCGGCAGCCATGATGACCAGGTCGGCCGGGATCTCGCTGCCGTCCTTGAAGCGCACGGCAGTGACCCGGCCGTCCGGCCCGCCGACGAGTTCCTGGGTCTGCGTCTCGACCCGGAACTTCATGCCGCGCTGCTCGAGCGTGCCGCGCAGCAGGCCGCCCGCGACGTCGTCGAGCTGGCGCTCCATCAGCCAGGGCGCGAGGTGCACGAGCGTCACGTCCATGCCGCGCATCAGCAGGCCGCTGGCGGCTTCCAGGCCGAGCAGGCCGCCGCCGACCACGACCGCGTGCTTGTGCGTCTTCGCCGTCTCGATCATGGCGTTGGTGTCGGCGATGTCGCGCCAGGCCATGACACCCTTCAAATCCTTGCCAGGAATCGGCGGGATGAACGGGTTGGAGCCGGTCGCGATCAACAGCCGGTCATAGGGTTCCTCGGTGCCGTCCTCGGCAATCACGACGCGCCGGCCCCGGGCCACGTCGACGACCTTCTTGCCGAGGTGCAGGCGGATGCCGTGCTCCTCATACCAGCCGAGCGGGTTCAGGACGATCTCGTCCCATGTCTGCTCGCCGGTCAGCACCGGGCTCAACATGATGCGGTTGTAGTTCGGGTGCGGCTCGGCGCCGAACACCGAGATGTCGTACAGGTCGGGCGCGATCTTGATCAGTTCCTCCAGCGTCCTGACGCCGGCCATGCCGTTGCCGACCATCACCAGTTTCATCTTCTTCATTGCGTGCTCCGGATTCAGTGGGGGCGCCTGGCTCGGGGTTGCGAAGGCGTCATGCTCAGGCGGTCGACAGCCATGACGGATACTCGTCCACCATGAGTTTCGACGTGGATATCGGCCTCTCGAGCCGCAAGGGCACGAGGGCGGTCAACGAGGATTGCGCGGCCTTTGCCCGGCCGCCGGCCTACGACGAGGCGCTCGGCCTGGTGGTCGCGATCGCCGATGGTGTCAGCGCCGGCGGGGCCGGCCGGGAGGCCTCGCAGACGACGGTCCTGGGCGTCGTTTCGGACTTCCACAGCGCGCCCGACACCTGGGACATCAGCGTCGTGCTCGACCGGCTGATCGGCGCGCAGAACGCCTGGCTGGTCGACCACAACCGGCGCCGGCAGGCCCCCAGCCGGGTCGCGCCCGAACGCTCGGCCATCGGCATGACGACGCTGACGGCGCTGGTGCTGCGCGGCCAGGCCTGGACGCTCGCCCATGTCGGCGACACACGGGCCTGGCTGCTGCGCGACGGCGTCTGCTCGCAGCTGACGCAGGACCACGCCTTCGACGAAGAGTTCCAGCGCAGCCGGCTGACCCGCGCGATCGGCCTCGACGACCCGGTGCGGGTCGATTTCGAGCAGGGCGAGCTGCGCCGCGGCGACGTCTTCGTGCTGACGAGCGACGGTGTGCACGGCGTCTTGCCGCGCGCCCGGATCGCCCAGCTCGCGGTGGCGGAGGACGACGCCGCGGCCGCGAGCGACGCGCTCGTCGACGCGGCTCTCGCAGCCGGTTCGCGTGACAACGTGACGGCCGTGGTCGTGCGCGTCCGCCAGCTGGTCGCGGGCCGGTTCGCCGACGCGCTGTTGCCGGGGCGGGAGCTGCCGGTGCCACGCCGCCTGGCAATCGGCGACGTGCTCGACGGCTGCTCGCTCGTCGAATTGCTCGCCGACAACGGCGTGAACCGTGTCTACCGGGCCAGGACCGAGACCGGCGAAGACGTGGTGCTCAAGACCCTGCACGAAACCCTCGGCAACGACGGCGACGCCCGGGCGATGCTGATCCATGAAGCCTGGCTGGCGCAACGGATCGCCGAGCGCGAACCGCCACGCGGCGAAGCTGGCTTCGTCTGCAGCCGGTCGACCCACCACGCCTCCGCCCTCTATGCCGTGTTCGACTGGCAACCAGGCGCCACCCTCGAGGAGATGCTGGCGGCGGGCCGATCGTCCGCGGTGCCGGACATCGTCGATGCGACGCTCGCTTTCGCCCGGGCGCTGGCCCGCCTGCACCGACATGGGGTGATCCATCGCGACGTCAAGCCGAGCAACCTGCACCTGGGCGACGACGGCGTCTGGCGCCTGCTGGACCTGGGTGCGGCGATTTCGGGCAGCGACTCGGCTGCATTCCGTTCGCGTCGTGCCGGCACCCCGAGCTACATGAACCGGGAGCAATGGGGCCTCGACGGCGGCGAGCCGGCAGCCGCCGACGAGGCGAGCGACGTCTATGCCCTCGGGGTGACCTGCTATCAGTGGCTGACGACCAAGCTGCCGTACGGCGATGTCGAGCCGTACCAGGCGGGCCGTTTCCGCCGTGACCCGAAGCCGCCGTCGCGGCTGCGGCCGGAGGTGCCGATCTGGCTCGACCACATCGTGCTGAAGGCCGTCGCGCTCGAGCGCCGGCAGCGTTTCGACACCGCCGAGGAACTGATCCTGGCGCTGGAACGCGGCTCGGCCCGGCCGCTCGGACGCCCGCAGGCCACGCCGCTGATCGCCCGCGACTCGGCCATCCTCTGGAAGAGCGCGCTGGCGGCTTCGCTGCTGTTCAACCTGCTGCTGGTCTACTGGCTCCTGTTCCTGCCGCGCTGAGGCAACCTTCCACCGCGCCGGAGCGGCGGCCGGCGCGGAGCTGCCGTGGTCAGGAGCCGACTGCCGACCCCTCATGTGCGCAGCGGTCGGATCGGCGCCGACGACGGCTTGCTGCGACCGTAATCCGGCGTGTCGACGCTCGCCGGCACGACTCGGGCGCGGCCGCCTTTTTCTGCCCAGGTGCGCGTCCAGCGGATCTGCACCATCCGCAGCATCACCAGCATCGCCGCCGCCAGCACCGCGAAGGCGACGAAGCCCCACAGGTAGGTGCCGGTCAGCTGCTTGGACTGGCCCATGGCGTTCGGGATGAAGCCGCCGCCGAGCGCGCCGATCTCGCCGATCATCGAGCCGGCGACGGCGGTGGTCAGCGGCCAGCGCAGCGGCACCAGTTGGAAGAGGGCGCCGTTGCCCGCGCCCAGCGCCGCGAAGCACAGCATGAAGAGCAAGGTCGTGATCGCCACCGAGGTGCTCGCGAGGCCGCAGAACACCAGCGTGACGCAGACCAGCACCAGCACGCCGCTCAGCGTCGTGATGCCACCGACCCGATCCGACACATAGCCGCCGACGATCCGGATCGCCGAGCCGACCAGCGTGGCCAGCATCGTCAGCTGACCGGCCTCGACCTTGGTGACCTTGAATTGGTCGTAGAAATAGGTCGGCAAAAAGCTCGCAAGGCCGATGAAGCCGCCGAACGTGATGACGTAGATCAGGCTGAAGGCCCAGCCGTCCTTCTCGAACAGGCAGGAAATGTGGTTGCGGAAGGTCTGGTGCTCCTCGACATCCGGCGGCTCCTTGGCCATGACCCACATCACGATCATCGGCAACAGCATGGTGAGCGCGGCCAGGCCGTAGACGGTCGTCCAGCCGTACTTCATGGCCAGCGGCGGGGCGAACAGCACGGCGAGCACCGTGCCGGAGTTGCCCGCACCGGCAATGCCCATCGCCAGGCCCTTGTTCTTGGGCGGAAACCAGCCCGAGCCCAGCGACAGGGCGACGCCGAAGCTGCCGCCGGCGATGCCGAGCAGCACGCCCATCGCCAGCACCTCGTTGTGGGTGTCGACGAATTTGTAGCCGTAAAGGAGGGCGATGATGATGAGCCCCATCTCGACCAGCGCCGCGTTCTTGCGGCCGATGTACTGCGACAGCACGCCGAGCGGGAAGCGCATGAGCGCACCGGCGATGATCGGCACCGACACCCTGAAGCCCTTTTGGCCCGCGTCGAGGTGGAAGCTCTCGCTGATGAAGGGCGCCATCGCCCCGTTCAGCACCCAGATTGCAAAAGTGAAGTCGAAGTAGAGAAACGACGCCAGAAGCGTCGGCCAGTGTCCGGAACGGACGAAGGTCTTGAAATCTGAGGACATGGGGATGACTCCGAGCGGACACCGCAAACTGTGAACGCAAGCTCCTACGCAATATGCAGGCCGAGTTTCAACGGACCACCGGATGTTGCGTTGCACCATCGGTGTGCAGGCCTTGCCACCCCGCTGTGCTGCTCGCCGCAAGTCAGTGCGGGGTCGGCCGGTGTCGTCCGGCCAGCGTGCAGCGCCGATGGATCTGGCCCCTGCGATGCCGATGTGCCCGGGCCCGGCTCTGGCTCGCATATTGCAAACCGACGGGCCGCGCATTCATGCGACCCGGGCGTCCACGGCCTGCCGAGCGGCAGCCGCGCCGGCGGCTCGAACAAAGGTCGTGTCGATGAACAATTTCATACGGCGC
>CAXTDH010000337.1:0-4446 GCA_964242405.1 uncultured Rhizobacter sp.
CCAGGCGATTCGCGTCAAGGTGCTGATCGAACGCGACGCATCCCGCGCCGCGCTCGACGAGATCGTGCAGCACGCCAACACCTACTCGCCGGTCGCCAACAGCATGCGCAACCCGGTGCCGATGCAGGTCGGCCTCGGCTGAGCCGCCATGTCGGCCGTTCTCGAGCACAGCTTCGATTCCATAGGCCATGCGGCAGCGACCGCTTGGCCGCCCGATGCGACGACGATGCTCGCCGCCGTTCGGGCGATCGCCGACGGCCCGCTCGCGGCCATCGCCGACGACATCGACCGCCGCGGCTTCTATCCGGAAGCCGTCCTCAGACAGTTGGGAGAGGCCGGTGCCTTCGCCGCACACCTCGACCTGGGTGGCGAAGCAGACTTCGCTGCCGGCATCCAGGCGATCGCCGAGGTCTCGCGCGTCTGCGGCGCGACCGGCTTCATGATGTGGTGCCACGCTGTCTGCGGCACCTATATGGAGCAGTCGGGAAACCCCGCGCTGATGGGCGAGCGCTTGCTTGCACATGCCCGTGCCGAGACGTTCGGCGGCACCGGCATGAGCAATCCGATGAAGACGTTCGCCGGCATCGAGACGATGCTGTTGAAGGCGCGCAAGACGGCAGCGGGTTACGTCGTCAACGGCGCACTGCCGTGGGTGAGCCACCTCGGCCCGGATCATTGTTTCGGCGCCGTCGCGTCGGTCGATGGCGAGGCGGGCCAGCCGCCGCACGAGGTCATGTTCATCGCCGGCTGCGATGCGCCGGGGGTGGAGCTGCGCCATTGCCCCACGTTCTCGGCGATGGAGGGCACGCAGACCTGGTCGGTGCGCTTCACGGACACGCCGATCGCCGCCGCGGAGGTCGTCGCCGACCCCGTGCGACCCTTCGTCGGCCGCATCCGCGCCGCCTTCATCCTGCTGCAGTGCGGCTTCGGCCTGGGGGTCGCCCAGGGTGCCATCGACTCGATGTGGGATGTCGAGCGGCAACTCGGCCATGTCAACGAGTTTCTCGAGGACCGGCCCGATGCGCTGCAGCACGAACTCGACGCGCTCTCGACGCGCACGCTCGCGTTGGCGGGCACGCCTTACGCGAGCGGGCGCGAGTTCCTGATCGATGTGCTCGATGCCCGGGCCCACGCGTCGGAGATCGCGTTGCGCGCGGCGCAGTCGGCGCTGCTGCATGCCGGCGCGCGGGGCTATCTCATGTCGTCGCCGGTGCAGCGACGGGTGCGCGAGTCGCACTTCGTCGCCATCGTCACGCCGGCGCTCAAGCACCTGCGCAAGGAAATTGCGCGGCTGAGCCTGCCGGACTATCCGGCATGAGCCCGTCGAATGTCGCAAGGGCAGATGCCGTGATGCGCCCGCCGGACAACGCACGGGCCCATGCTGTGATGCGCAGCGCGGAGGCGCACCGGTGAGCGCGGTGCTGGTCGCGGCGGCGTGGCGCAAGTTCATCTGTCGTGCCTGTGGCCTGATCTACGACGAGGCGCTCGGCGATGTCGACAGCGGCCTGGCCGCCGGCACCCGCTTCGACGAGATCGCCGACGACTGGGTGTGCCCGCTCTGCGGCGTCACCAAGGCTGACTTCGAGCCGTACGAAGATGCGCCGATCGCGCGCCGCAGCGCGTACTCGAGCGCAAACGCGAGCGCGAACCTGTATGCAGACGCAAACCCAGAGGCGAACGCGAACGCGGCTGCATCGGCATCGGCCTCCGCGTCGCCCTCCAGGTCTCGGGCGCCAAGCACCCGCCGCGATCCCGGCGTCGTCATTGTCGGCGCGGGTCGGGCAGGCTGGACGATGGCCGAAGCCTTGCGCGAGCGCGACGCGCGCCTGCCCCTCACGATCGTGAGCGCGTGCGACGCCGCGGTCTACGACAAGCCGATGCTGTCGGTCGTCCACGCAAAAGGGCTCGACATCGCGGCGCTCGCACGGGAAAGCGCGGCGGCGGCAGCCATCCGGCTCGATGCCCGCCTGCTGGCCGCGACCGACGCCATCCGCGTCGACTCAACGGCCTCGCAATTGCGGACGACACGCGGCACGCTGCGCTGGCGTCATCTCGTGCTGGCCCACGGCGCTGAAGCGCGTGCGGTGGGCGAACTCCCGCCGCACCTGTGCTGGCGCATCAACCAGCTCGACGCCTACCGGCGCTTTCGTGCCGCTCTCGGATCGCCGTCACCGAACGTGAACGACGCCGCCGGCGTGCTCATCGTCGGCGCCGGCCTCGTCGGCTGCGAGATGGCCAACGACCTCGCGCTCGCGGGTCACCGGGTGACGCTGCTCGATGTCGCCACTCGCCCGCTCGCCGCGCTGCTCCCGGCCGACGACTCCGCTCGGCTTCTCGACGCGTGGCGCGCTCTGCCGATCGCCTTCGAAGGCGGCGTTCGCGTCCGCGGTGTCGAACGTGAAGCCGATGGTCCGCTGCGCGTCACGACGGGCGACGGGCGAGCGTTCCGAGCCGCCCAGGTCGTCGCCGCCACCGGTTTGCAGACCCCGGGCCGACTCGCCGCGAGCGCCGGCCTCGCCTTTCGCGACGGCATCGTCGTCGACCCCGTGACCTTGGCCACCAGCGTGCCGAACATCCATGCACTCGGCGACTGCATCAGCATCGATGGCCGTGCCAGCCGCTTCATCGAGCCGATCGGCCGGCAGGCTCGCGTCATCGCCGACCGGATCGTCGGTCGCGAACCGTCGGCCTATCGCTCGGCGGCGCCACCGATCCGGATCAAGACGACTTCGCTTCCCTTCACGATCTCCTGATCACGGGTACGCGCCGACGCGCGCCGCCCGCGCCGCCACAGGCTGCGCGCGTCAATGCGCGCCGCCCGTTCCGCTTTCAATAGGTTTTGTAGGGCAGGAACTTGCCCGACATCGTGATCGACACGCGGTCGCCCTTCTCGTGCGCCTCGCGCTTCATGTCCATGTGGAAGTCGATCGCGCTCATGATGCCGTCGCCGAACTCCTCGTGGATCAGCTCCTTGAACGTGGTGCCGTAGACGCTGATCAGCTCGTAGAAGCGGTAGATCAGCGGATCGGTCGGCACTGCCGTCGGCAGCGAGCCTTTGTACGGCACGACCTGCAGCCAGGTGCGCTCGTGCTCGTCGAGGTCGAAGATCTCGCCGATCGTCGCGGCCTGTGCCGCGGTGAGCGTCATCTGGCCGAGGCAGGCGGCGGTCACCCATTCCTTGCTGAGGCCGACCTTGACGGCGACATCACTCCATTTGAGGCCCTTGGCGACCTTGGCAAGAACGATTTTTTCGGTGACAGCGATGCGGCTCATGGCGATGCTCCTGTGGGGTTGGGAAGGGAAGGAAGAGGGCGGCGAGCGGGAAATTGGCCCGGTCGCGTCGCCCGCGACGTCATCGATGCTCGCCGCTTCATGCCGGGCGCGCCCTGATGCGCACGACGTTATCAGCGGCTGCAGCCGCGACGTCCGCCTCGAAAACGGCGGGGTGTACAGCCGCCTCGACCTCGAGGCCCGGCGACACGACCGGTGCGTGCGCCGGCGAGCGGCCGTGCGCGTACGCCTTCGACCGGGCGACGAGAAAGTCGACCATGTGATTCCGGATCCGGTAGTACTGCGGATCGTGGTGCAGCGTCGCCCGCTGGCGCTCGCGCGACATCGTGTTGGCGACGATCTCGGCGACGCCGGCGCGCGGCCCGTTGCTCATCAACAGCACCTTGTCGGCCAGCAGGATCGCCTCGTCGACGTCGTGCGTGATCATGAATACCGTCTGCCGCGTCTCGGCGCAGATGCGCAGCAGTTCGTCCTGAATCGTGCCGCGGGTCAGCGCGTCGAGCGCGCCGAACGGCTCGTCGAGGAGGAGCATCTTCGGTTCGATGGCGAATGCCCGGGCGATGCCGACGCGCTGCTTCATGCCGCCCGAGAGCGCCGACGGCTTCTTGTCGATCGCAGCGCCCAGGCCGACGAGGGCGACGTACTTCTCGACCTGCGTGTCGACCTCGGCCGCCGTCGCGCCCGGCCACTTGCTGCGCACCGCGAAGGCGATGTTGCCGCGCACCGTGAGCCAGGGCATCAGCGCGTGGCCCTGGAAGACGACGCCACGCTCGAGGCTCGGCCCACTGAGCTCGCGGCCGCCCATGAAGACGTGGCCGGCGCTCGGCCGCTCGAGGCCGGCGAGCACGTTGAGGATCGTCGTCTTGCCGCAGCCCGAGTGGCCGACGATGCACACGAATTCGCCGTGGGCGACCCCGAAGTTGACGTTCTCGAACACCGGCTCCGCGCCGAGCGCGTACGATTTCCCGAGGCCTTCGACGCGGAGGAAGTCGGCGCTGGTGGCCGGTCCGGCGGCGGGCCCGAGGGCGGCGGCCGCAGCGTCAATCGACATACGAGACCGCCTTCTGGGCGCGGGCGAACAGCAGGTCGAGTGCCATGCCGACCACGCCGATGACGAGAATGGCGAAGATCACGCTGGCCAGCGAGAGGTTGTTC
>CAXTDH010000338.1:0-4431 GCA_964242405.1 uncultured Rhizobacter sp.
CGGCCTCCAGCCCGTCGATGACGGAGCGTGCCTGCTTGCCCGAGCCGCCGTGCGACTGCTTGACCTGCACCTTGTCGCCGGTTTTCGCCTGCCAGAACTTCGCGAAGGCGGCGTCGTACTCCTGGTAGAGCTCGCGCGTCGGGTCGTAGGAGACGTTGAGCAGGGTGATGTCCTTCGCGGCGGCGAACGACGTGGCCGCGGCGAACAGGACAGCCGCGGAAGTGCGAAGGAAGGAACGGGCAGTGGTCATGACGACAAACATCCTTGAGTGGCACGGCGTGGGCCATCGAGCGGGCGATGCTAGGCAGGCAGGGCGCTCGGCGCAAAGAATCAATTCGACGATGCTTATGCCGTCGGCCGTGGGTGCGGCACGGCTGCATCCCTTATCGTGTTCGGCATTCGATCAGCCGTTCAGCTTCTTCGACAGCGCCCGACAGATTCCTGACCCTTCATGCTGCTTGCCTTCATCCTCTTCGCCGGCCTCTGGGCCGGTGTGCAGAACTCGCTCGCGGGCGGCGGCTCGTTCGTCACCCTGCCGGCACTGATCCTGTCCGGCCTGTCGCCGTTGGCGGCGAACATCACCTCGACGGTCGCGCTCTTCCCCGGTCAGGTCACGGCCGGGCTGTCGGGGCGCGGCCTGCTCTCGGGCGTCGGCAATTTGTCGTTTCGGGCGCTGTTCGCGATCAGCCTCGTGGGCGGCGCGCTGGGTGGCCTGCTGCTGCTCAATACACCGTCGAACGTCTTCGCGCGGCTGGTGCCGTGGCTGGTGTTGTTCGCGACAGTGGTGTTCGCCTGGGGCAGCTTCTTTCGCCGGACCGGTGAAGCTCATGTGCCCATCGGTGCCACCAGCGCGGGCATCGCCCAGTTCCTGATCGCCATCTACGGCGGCTACTTCGGCGGCGGCATCGGCTTTCTGATGTTGGCGGCGCTGGCGATGGCCGGCCTTTCGACCCGCGCCGCCGGCGCAATCAAGAATGCCCTGGCCGCGGTGATGAACGCCGCGGCGGTGCTGCTCTTCGTGACCTCGCCACAAGTGCACTGGCGGCAAGCGATCGCCCTCGGCGCGGGCGCCATCGTCGGCAACCTGATCGGTTCCTGGGCGCTGCGGCGGGTCGACGAGCGGGCGCTCCGGGTCGTCGTCGTCTGCATCGGCGTGGCGCTGACGATCGGGCTGTTCGTCAAGCCGGTGTGAGGCGCCGGCGCTCGGTCACAGCCCCGCTCAAGGCGCCGGGCCGTGCTGCAGTTCGCGCCGTTCGACCAGGCGGTTCACACCGAGCGCCGCCAGCGTCAAGGCGGCGCCGGACAGCACGTAGACGCTGACGTACCCCAGGCCGAAGTGGGCTGACAGACCGAGCGCCACCAGCGGCGCAAAGGCAGCGCCGATCAACCAGGCGAGGTCGGAGGTGAGCGCCGCGCCGGTGTAGCGGAACCGCGGCTTGAAGTTCGACGTGACGGAGCCGGCGGCCTGGCCGTAGCTCAGGCCGAGCAGCAGGAAGCCGAGCAGGATGAAGACGTCCTGCCCGAGCCGCCCGCCGTCGAGCAAGGTCGGCGCGAAGCCGCTGAAGACGGCGATCATGACCGCGAACGAACCGAGCGTATGGCGCCGGCCGATCCGATCGGCAATCGCGCCCGACGCCACGACGCCGCCCGCACACAAGGCGGCGCCGACCATCTGCACCACCAGGAATTCGCTGATCGACTGGGTGGTGTAGAGGCGGATCCACGAGAGCGGGAAGACGGTGACGACGTGGAACAGCGCGTAGCTCGCGAGCGCCGCAAAGGCGCCGACGATCAAGGTGAACCACTGCGCCCGGACCATCTCGACGACATTGGTCGGCTCGAGTTCATGCGAATCGAGCAGCGCCGAGTACTCGGGCGTCGCGACGAGCCGCAATCGCGCAAAGAGCGCCACCACGTTGATGGCGAACGCGACATAGAAGCTGTAGCGCCAGCCCCATTCGAGGAAGTCGTCGGGTGACAGGCTCGCGTACAGGAAGGCGAACAGGCCGCTCGCCAGCATGAAGCCGACCGGCGCGCCCAGCTGCCCGAGCGCCGCATACCAGCCACGCCTCTCCTTCGGCGCATTCAGCGCGAGCAGCGAAGGCAGGCCGTCCCAGGCGCCGCCGAGCGCGATGCCCTGGACGATGCGAAACAGCGACAACAGGATGATCGCGGTGAAGCCCAGGCTGTTGTAGCCGGGCAGGAACGCGATGCCGGCCGTCGAGATGCCGAGACCGAACAAGGCGATGGTGAGCTTGGCTTCACGGCCGAAGCGCTGCTGGATCGCCATGAAGATCACCGAACCGATCGGCCGGGCGATGAAGGCGAACGAGAAGACGACGAAGGCCAGGAGCGTCGCCTCCAGGCCTTTCTCGAACGGGAAGAAGATGGTCGGGAAGACGAGCGCCGAGGCGATGCCGTAGACGAAGTAGTCGAAGTACTCCGACGCCCGGCCGATGACGACCCCGATCACCAACTCGTTCGGGCGGATCTCGGAATGGTCCGGGGCGGTGACCTGCCGCACGTCGGTACCGAGGGCCGGTCGGGGCTGGTGGTCGAGGGTGCTTGTGCTCATGTTGCGCCATTCTGCCGGGTCGCCGGCCTGCCGGTTCGCATCCAGGGAAAACCAGGGGTCATTGGTCGAAGCGGAAGTAGCGGCACGTGGTTGCGAGACAATTACCGGGTAGCTCGACAAAGCTGCTACAACACCAGGACAGCGCAATAGAAAGACCGGAAATAACGTCGAATTCCAGCCTCGCTCCCTATCGTCGGGGCCGGCTTCGACATCAACTCACCTGATACGTCTTCCACAAACGCGCGGCCAACGATCGCGACCTCTGCATGCCAACCGTCCAGCAGTTTCGCACACCCCTCCTGCTCCTCGGCGCTATCGGCCCGGCCCTGCTGTCGGGTTGCGGCACGGTGCTGATGAACCCTTCTGGCGACGTGGCCGACCAGCAGGGCCATCTGATCGTCGTCTCGACGGTCCTGATGCTGCTGATCGTGCTGCCGGTCATCTTCCTGACGGTGTTGTTCGCCTGGCGCTACCGTCAGTCGAACACCGAGGCGACCTATACGCCCGACTGGGATCACTCGACCGGGCTGGAACTGATCATCTGGGCTGCGCCGCTGCTGATCATCATCGCGCTCGGCGCGGTCACCTGGATCAGCACCCATACGCTCGACCCCTACCGGCCGTTGCGCCGGCTCGACGCGAACCGTGCCGTGGCGCCAGGCACCAAGCCGCTGGTCGTGCAGGTGGTGGCGCTCGACTGGAAGTGGCTCTTCATCTACCCCGAACTGGGCATTGCGACGGTCAACGAAATGGCCGCGCCGGTGGATGTACCGGTGACCTTCAAGATCACGGCCTCGTCGGTGATGAACTCGTTCTTCATCCCCGCACTCGCCGGCCAGATCTATGCGATGCCGGGCATGGCGACGACCCTGCATGCGGTCATCAACAAGCCGGGCGACTTCGAAGGTTTCTCGTCCAACTACAGCGGCGCCGGCTTCTCGAGCATGCGTTTTCGCTTCAAGGGAGTGAGCCCGGCCGACTTCGAGCGTTGGGTGCAGCAGGTGCGCGCCAGCACCGGCGAACTCGATCGGACCGCCTACCTGAAGCTCGAGGAGCCGAGCAGCCGCGAGCCGGTTCGCCGCTACCGGGCGGTCGCCAAGGATCTGTTCGGCGCGATCGTCGACCGCTGTGCCGACGACAAGAAGATGTGCGTGAGCCACATGGCGGCGATCGATGCCCGCGGTGTCGGTTCCAACGCCGCGTATCAGGTCGCGACGGCGAGCCAGGCGGCGAACCAGTCGGGAACCGGTCGTCGCTATGTGACGGCCGGGGTTTGCACGGTCGCCGATCCCGAGGGCAAGTCATTTGCCCGGGCCGTCGACCGGCCGGAGTTCCACGCCCGCGAGTGAGCACGGTCGAGACGCTGGGCAGCGCTGTGCAACCGACGAAGTCGATCATCGCTGCCCGTCGACGCCTGCCTCGGCTCGCCGTCACCTCGTGCTGATTCCGCTCGCCTGCCTTTTTCCACCCGCTTCGTTTTCGAAAGTCACACTCGAGACCACCATGCTCGACCATAACGATCTGCCGACACTGATCTTCGGCCGTCTCACCTGGGAAGCGATCCCCTGGCACGAGCCGATTCTCCTGGCCACCTTCATCGCCGTCGGCCTCGGCGGCGCGGCCATCCTCGGCGCCATGACCTGGTTCCGCGTCTGGGGCACGCTCTGGCGCGAGTGGATCACCAGCATCGATCACAAGAAGATCGGCGTGATGTACATGGTGCTCGGCCTGGTGATGCTGCTGCGCGGCTTCTCGGACGCGCTGATGATGCGGGCGCAGCAGGCGGTGTCGTTCGGCGAGGCGGGGGGCTTCCTGCCGCCGCACCACTACGACCAGGTGTTCACGGCCCACGGCGT
>CAXTDH010000339.1:0-4427 GCA_964242405.1 uncultured Rhizobacter sp.
CGGTCGAGGCGACCGTGCCCTTGGCGCCCATGCCGGCCTCGGTCAGGCCGAGGTGGAGCGCGTAGTGGCAGCGCCGCGCCAGCGCCCGGTAGACGCTGATCAGGTCCTGGACGCCCGACATCTTGCACGACAGGATGATCTGTTCCGGGCGCAGGCCGATCTGCTCTGCCTGCCGGCCCGAGCGAACCGCCGAGGCGATGATCGCCTGGTACATGATCTGCTGCGGCGGCTGCGGCTCGGCCAGACGGGCATTGGCGTCCATCATGTCGGCGAGCAGTTCCTGGTCGAGGCTGCCCCAGTTGACGCCGATGCGCACCGCCTTGTCGTAGCGGGCGGCTGCCTCGACCATCAGCGCGAACTGCCGATCGTGCTTCTCACCCTTGCCGACGTTGCCGGGGTTGATGCGGTACTTGCTGAGCGCTTCAGCGCAAGCCGGGAAATCGGTCAGCAGGCGGTGCCCGTTGTAGTGGAAGTCACCGACCAGCGGCACGTCGATGCCCATCCGGTCGAGCTGCTCGCGGATGTAGGGCACCTGCGCAGCCGCCTCGGGCGTATTGACGGTGATCCGGACCATTTCCGATCCGGCAAGCGCGAGCTCCTTGACCTGGATGGCCGTGCCGATCGCGTCGACGGTGTCGGTGTTGGTCATCGACTGGACACGCACCGGCGCGCCGCCGCCGACCGTCACGACCCGCGAACCCCAGCGCACCTGCGCCTGGAGCGAACGGCGCTGCGCCGGCACGGCCGGTTCAATGTAGGCAAGCAAGTCGTCGTCGACATGGTTCATGGCGGCATCACCTTCAGATGGACCGGAGCGGCAGGCTGTCGGCGGCCAGCCGCAGGCCGATCGGCGCACGTCGGCTCGGCTTCACTTCAACTGCAGACGGGCGACATCGTCGCGAATGTACTTCTTCAGGTCGAACGGCTCGCCGCGCAATCTCATCTGCACGGTGCTGGCATGGCCGATCCGAAGCGTCAGCGGTGGCGCGCCGTTGAGCGCGATCGTTTCCCCCGGCTGCACCAGCCGGCCGATCAGCGAGTTGCCGGCACCGTCGGTGACGCCGATCCAGGAGGGGCCGGTGGTGGTGAATTGCAGGGCGGCAGCACCCGGCGCCGGGGCGGACGGCGCAGCGGCAGTTGAAGTTGCAGTCGCAGCGGCCCCCGTTGTCGCCGGGGGCACGACGCCGGCGATGGGTGTGGCGGGCAACACCGCAGCCGAAGAGGGAGCCGCTGTCGTCGAAGCGCCGTTGGGCGGGGTGTCTTGCCCGGTGCCGGTCGGCGTTGCGGCCCGATCCTGGGCAGTGGGCTCCGCGTCCGGCGGTGTCGGCTCGTGCGTCGGCGTCGCCGCTTCCGGGGCGGAGGCCGGCGAGGCGGATGACAGGCGGGGAACCGTGATCCAGCCCGGCGGCACCAGGTAGAGCAGCAGCGCTGCCAGCACCAGCAAGGCCGAGACCCAGACCGTCGCCGCACTCAGCTTGAACCACTGACCGGGCACCAGGCGCCCCGGTCGTTCGTTGAAGGGCGTCTTCAGGCCTTCGGCCACCTCTTCGAGCCGATGACCGTTCGGTGGCGGCAGCAGGGCGAGTACCGGCGCCGGATCGATCTTCAGGCTGCGGCAAACCGCCTGGGCCAATGCCCGGGTGAAGGTCGCGTCCGGCAGGCGCTCGAACCGGTTGGCCTCCAGCGCCTCGAGTTTCGCCGTGGTGACCTTGATCGTCGCCGCCAGCACGTCGAGGCGCAGGCTCTTTGCCTCGCGCGCCTGGCGCAACAAGCCGCCCGCGGTGTTGCTCGAGAACGGTACCGACGACGATTCGGTCAAGACGCTGTCGCTCATTGGAAATCGCCTCGCGCATAGGCCGCGGCTTCACGAGAATCGGGGAAACGATGTTGCAACTGGTTGCCGAACTCCTGGCGGCCGTTATTGTTGCCGAGCCGGTTCTCGATCCGCGCCGCAAGCCACAAGGTCTGTGCGTTCGCGACACCCGGTTGTGCGTTGACCCGCCGAATATGAAACCGTGCGCGTTCATAGTCACCGCGCCGCAGGAGCACCTCGGCCAGGTTGACGGAGGTCGACGGGTTGGTCGGGTCGAGCTCGTGTGCGCGAAGCAAACTCACCTCGGCCTGCGGCAGTTGCTCGGCGACGGCTTCGCACACGCCCTTGGTCAGCCAGGTGCGTGCCGCCTGCTGGTAGCGCGGCAGCGCGAGCGCCCGGTCGAAATAGCTCTCGGCTTCGGCGTAGCGCCGTTTCTGGCAAAGGTAGTAGCCGAAGTTCTGCATGCTGTCACCGTCTTTCGGGTCGAGCTGCAAGGCCCGCCGAAAACTTTCCTCGGCAAGGGTGTCCTCGGTGAGGTTCGCATAGATCAGGCCGCGCAGGTTGAAGGCCGCGGCAAAGCCTGGATCGGCAACGATCGCCAGCTTGACCTGATCGAGGGCGGTCGTCATCTCGCCGCGGCCAAAGTAGGCAATCGCCAACTCCATGCGCACAGCCGCCCGCTTGCTGGCCTCCGACTGGTCGGATGCAGTGACCAGATCCTTCGTGGCCATGCCGCCGTCGTCACGCCCGTTGGTCTGGCGCGCGGCACAGGCCGACAGCAACATCGCCGCGGCAACCGCCCAGGTGCCGACGCAGCATCCGCCTGACCTGCTCATCGCCCGATCGGCGCCGCGGCCCGGCTGTCGGCGAGTGCCGGCGCTGCCTCCGCGCGACTGCCGTGCGGCTGCATCGGGTGCAGCCGCACCGTCGTCGTGGTTCGCGCCATCCGCTGCTGGACGTTCGTCCGGTCCTGCACCTCGCCAGCGAGCTGGCCACAGGCGGCGTCGATGTCGTCGCCCCGGGTCTTGCGCACGGTCGCCACCAGGCCGCCTTCCTGCAGGATCCTGGCAAAAACCGACACCCGTTCGGCGGACGAACGCCGCAGGCCGGAGGCCGGAAACGGATTGAAGGGGATCAGGTTCAGCTTGCACGCCACACCGGGCTCGTCGGGCCGGCCGCCCGACACCAGCGCCAGCAGTTCGCGCGCCTGCTCCGGCGTGTCGTTGACGCCGTCGAGCATGCAGTACTCGAAGGTGATGAAGTCGCGCGGCGCACGGCTCAAATAAGACCGGCAGGCCGCGAGCAACTCGGCGATCGGGTATTTACGGTTCAGTGGCACCAGATCCGACCGCAGCGTGTCGTTGGGCGCATGCAAGGAGACAGCGAGCGCGACCGGGCAGTCGTCGCGCAGGCATTCGATCATCGGTACGACGCCCGAGGTCGACACCGTGACCCGCCGCCGAGACAAGCCATAGCCGTGGTCGTCGAGCATGACCCGCAGCGCCGGAAGCAATGCCGCATAGTTTTGCAAGGGCTCGCCCATGCCCATCATGACCACGTTCGTGATCGCCCGACCGCCCTCCGGCAGGTTCAGGCGCCGGCGCAGCCGGTGCTCGGCGAACCACAGTTGCGCCACGATTTCGCCTGTGCTCAGGTTGCGGCTGAAACCCTGGGCACCGGTGGAACAGAAGCGGCACCCGACTGCACAACCGGCCTGGGACGAGATGCAGAGCGTGCCACGGTCATCCTCCGGGATGAACACCGTCTCGACCGCATTGCCGGCGCCGACGTCGAACAACCACTTGATGGTGCCGTCGCTCGAGACCTGTTCTCTGATGACCGGCAGCGCCGCGACCGTGGCGCAGGAGGCGAGCTTGTCGCGCAACGACTTCGCGAGATCGGACATCTGCGCAAAGTCGCCGGCACCCGACTTGTGGATCCAGCGGAACAGCTGAGTCGCTCGGAAACGCTTCTCCCCGAGCTGCTCGCAGAACGCGGACAGCCCCTCCCGGTCGAAATCCAGCAAATTGGGTCGTGCGGCGTTCATCGCGCGCCTCGAGTGTCGAGGCTGCCTGTGGTCGTCAGCGGCTGTAGACGTTCATGCCGGGAAAGAAGAAAGCGATCTCCGCCGCGGCCGTCTCGGCGGCGTCCGAGCCGTGGACGGCGTTCGCGTCGATGCTGTCGGCGAAGTCGGCGCGGATGGTGCCTTTCTCGGCCTTTTTCGGATCGGTGGCGCCCATCAGGTCGCGGTTCTTCAGGATGGCGCCTTCGCCTTCCAGGACTTGCACGAACACCGGGCCGGAGATCATGAAGCTGACCAGGTCCTTGAAGAACGGGCGGGCCTTGTGCACGGCGTAGAACGCTTCGGCGTCGGCTTGCGACAGCTGCGTCAGGCGCGCGGCGATGACCTTGAGGCCGGCGCCTTCGAAACGGGCGACGATTTGGCCGATGACGTTCTTGGCGACGGCGTCGGGCTTGATGATCGAGAGGGTGCGTTCAGTCATTCTTGATTCTCCTGGAGGGCTGGAACTTGGGCAAAGCCCGGCATTTTAGACCGAGCGGGTGACACTTGATAAGCAAAGGGGTCACGAATCGATCGGCGTCGATGCGTGCC
>CAXTDH010000340.1:0-2880 GCA_964242405.1 uncultured Rhizobacter sp.
ATATCCGGCTTCGACCGCTCATTCAATTCGTCACCTCCGGCACCCGTGAAGGAAGGATGCGCCGTCAAACTTTAGCCCAGCCGCCTGCGCGGGCTCAACTACCACCCGGAGGCAGGCAGGGCCGATCCGTTCTGACCCGACTATGCGACGCTCTCCTCGTGTAAGGCAGGATGTGCGGTCGGCCGCCCGTGCGAGGGCGGGATCGATCCGGGAGTGGTGATTGCCCACCTAGAATCGACCATGCACATCCACATCCTCGGCATCTGCGGCACCTTCATGGGCGGCCTGGCGGCGCTGGCGCGGGCCAGTGGCCACACCGTGACCGGCTGCGACGCCGATGTCTACCCGCCGATGAACGAGCAGCTGCAAGCGCTCGGCATCGAGCTGACCGAGGGTTACGGCGCCAGCCAGCTCGACCTGCACCCCGACCTCTTCGTCATCGGCAACGTCGTCACCCGCGGCAACCCGTTGATGGAGGCGATTCTCGATGCCGGTGCCGCCTACACCAGCGGCCCGCAGTGGCTGGCCGAGAACGTGCTGCAGGGCCGGCATGTGCTGGCGGTGGCCGGCACCCACGGCAAGACCAGCACCGCCTCGATGCTCGCCTGGGTGCTCGACCAGGCGGGTCTCGAACCCGGCTTCCTGATCGGCGGCGTGCCGCTCGATTTCGGCGTCTCGGCACGCCTGGGCCGGGTCGCGCCGGGGTCGTGCTTCGTCATCGAGGCGGACGAATACGACACCGCCTTCTTCGACAAACGCAGCAAGTTCGTTCACTACCGGCCGCGGACCGCGGTGCTCAACAACCTCGAGTTCGACCACGCCGACATCTTCGACGACCTGGCGGCGATCGAGCGGCAGTTCCATCACCTGGTGCGAACGGTGCCGGCCAGCGGCCGCTTGGTCGTCAACGCCCGCGACGAGGCTTTGCAGCGGGTGCTTGCCATGGGCTGCTGGAGCGCAGTGCAGCGTTTCGGCGCCCGCAAGGAGGAGCCCGGCGCCTTGCGGGCGCGGGGAGAGCCGCATGCCTTCGATGTGCTGCGCGGCGCGTTGAAGGTCGCGCGCGTCGAATGGCCGCTGCTCGGCGAGCACAACCAGTTGAATGCGCTCGCGGCGATCGCCGCCGCCGAGCATGTCGGCGTCTCGCCGCAGGCGTCCGCAGGGGCGCTGGGCCG
The DNA here is from genome assembly GCA_964242405.1 of uncultured Rhizobacter sp. Classification (GTDB taxonomy): domain Bacteria; phylum Pseudomonadota; class Gammaproteobacteria; order Burkholderiales; family Burkholderiaceae_C; genus LMDS01. Next base: position 1,173 of record CAXTDH010000340.1, read on the forward strand.
ATTCCACAACGTGCGGCGGCGGCTGGAGCTGCGCGGCGAGGTCGCGGGCATCAAGGTCTACGACGACTTCGCCCACCACCCGAGCGCCATCCGCACCACGCTCAACGGCTTGCGACGGAAAGTCGGCACGGCCCGCATCCTGGCCGTGTTCGAGCCACGCTCCAACACCATGAAGCAGGGCGTCATGCGCGCGCAGCTGCCCTGGGCGCTCGAGGAGGCCGACCTGTCGTTCTGCCACAGCGGTGGCCTGGAGTGGAACGCGGCTCAGGCGCTCGCGCCGATGGGCAAGTCGGCGGTGGTCTGCGCCAGCGTGCCGGAGCTCGTCGATCGATTGGTCATGACGGCGCGGCCGGGCGATCACCTGGTCTGCATGAGCAACGGCAGCTTCGGTGGCGTGCACCAGAAGTTGCTGGATGCGCTGGTGCGATGACGTCCGCCACGATCACCCACCTGCTCTACCTGCACGGCTTTCGCTCGTCGCCGCTGTCGACGAAGGCGCGGCAGATGGCGGCCTGGATCGCCGAGCACCGGCCGGACGTCTGCTGGCACTGCCCGCAGCTGCCACCGTCGCCAAAGGAGGCGATGACCGCGGTTTTCGCGACGCTGGCCACTTGGCGGAACGAGGTGCCAGGGGTCCAACGGACGCACGAGGCGCAAGCGGTGGATGCGGCGGACTCGGTGCAAGGGGTGCACGCGCCGCAGAACAGCATGGCCGTCGTCGGCAGCTCGCTCGGCGGCTTCTACGCAACCGTCGTCGCCGAGCGCATCGGCTGCCGTGCGGTGCTGCTCAATCCTGCCGTCGACCCCGCGCGCGACTTGGCGACCCACATCGGCGAGACGACCGCCTGGCACGAGCCGGAAGAGCGCTTCTTCTTCCGCACCGATTTCATCGACGAACTGCGCGCCATCACCCCGTTTGTGCTGACCCGGCCGGAGCGTTACTTCGCGATCATCGCCAAGGGCGACGAGGTGCTCGATTGGCGCGAGATGGCCGCGCGTTACGACGGCTGCCGGATCCAGTTGCTGGAGGGCGGCGACCATGCCCTGAGCGACTTCGAGAACCACCTGCCTGAAGTGGTCGATTTCCTGGGACTGTCGAGCGTCAGCCGTTCCAGTGGAACAGCGTCCAGACCACCCGACCCCACACCTCGACGTTGAACCAGAACAGCGCGACCGTGTAGACGCCGCGTCGCAGGTTGCGGGCCCTGACGAGCCAGAGCGGCAGGTCCATCGTCACGAACAGCACGAAGGACAGCACCGCACCGGCCGCCAGCAGGCCGCCGAGCACCGTCATGATCCAGCGGAAGACGGTCATCGTGCCGTCAAACGATGACCGCCAGCCGCTCGAGAATCAACACCGCGAAGAAGCCGAGCCCCGCCATCACCGTCCAGCGGATGATGCGGACGCCGAGATGGCGAAAGCGCAGCTGGCCGGTGGCGATGTAGAGGGCCAGGCAGACGAGGCCCGACACGAGCAGCAACAAGACGATCCAACGGGCGAAGAGCATCCGGTGACGGTAGCGGTGACGGCCGCAGTGACGGCGGCAGTGCCGGCAGCAGCGGCAGAAGTGACGGCGGCAGTGGCAGCGGCGAAGACAGCGGCGGCTGCTGCGGAAACGGCGACACGTCGATTTTGGTTGGCTGGCCCTCGGGGCTGTTGAAGGTGGCGGCCGGCACCTGCGCGTTCGGTGCCGCCGAGGTTGTGTAG
>CAXTDH010000340.1:2890-4409 GCA_964242405.1 uncultured Rhizobacter sp.
GTCGTGGTCGCGGCAGTGGCGCTACCACGCCGGCGCCAGCTCGGCGAAGCCGGCAGGCGCCTGTGCAGCGTCGTCGAAAGTGACCGTCTCCCAGGCGCTGCGGTCGAGCAGCAGCGCCCGCAACAACTTGTTGTTCAGCGCATGACCCGACTTGAAGGCGCTGTAGCTCGCCAGCAGCGGCTGGCCGGCGAGGTAGAGGTCGCCGATGGCGTCGAGGATCTTGTGCTTGACGAACTCGTCGTCGTAGCGCAGGCCGTCGCTGTTGAGCACCTTGAAGTCGTCGAGCACGATGACGTTGTCGAGGCTGCCGCCACGGCCGAGGCCGCGGGCCCGCATCATCTCCACTTCCTTGGTGAAGCCGAAGGTCCGGGCGCGGGCGATCTCCCGCTTGTAGAGGCCCGAGCCCATGTCGAAGACGACGCGCTGCCCCGTCTGGCTGACGGCAGGGTGGTCGAACTCGATCTCGAAGCCGAGCTTGTAGCCGTCAAACGGGTCGAGGCGCGCCCACTTGAGCGACGCACCCTCGCCTTCGCGCACCTCCACGGGCTTCGTCACCCGCAGGAAGCGCTTGGGTGCGGGCTGCAATTCGATACCGGCGCTCTGCAACAGGAAGACGAAGGCCGAGGCCGAGCCGTCGAGGATCGGCACTTCTTCGTCGGTGATGTCGATCACCAGGTTGTCGAGCCCGAGGCCGCAGCAGGCCGACAGCAGGTGCTCGACCGTCGCGACCTTCGGGCCGTCGGGCTTGCCGTCGGCCGAGAGGGTGGTCGCCATCCGGGTGTCGCAGACCGAAAAAGCCGTCGCGGGGATGTCGACCGGCTCGGTCAGGTCGACGCGGCGAAAGACGATGCCGGCATCGGCCGGCGCGGGCCGCAAGGTCATCTCGACCCTGCGACCGCCGTGAACGCCGACGCCGACGGCGCGGGTCATCGATTTGAGGGTGCGTTGGGCGAGCATCACCCTATTGTAGGAAGCGGCTCGCCCGGCAGCTTTCAATCGGCTTGATTGCGCAGGAACGCCGGGCTCTCGATCTACAAGGAGCAGGTCATGGGCGAAGGCACGTGGCCGGCGATCATCGACGAGGCGACATGGGAGGCCACCCGCGCGCTGCTGACCGACCCGGCCCGTCGCAAGACGAAGGCGGCTCCGCGTCGGACCCGGCTGCTCTCGGGCCTGCTGACGTGCGGGGTGTGCGGCAAGACGATGAAGGCGAGCTCACGCAGCGACATGAGCGGTGTGAAGACCTACGTGTGCAGGTCGAACAAGCACGTCTCGCGGATGGCCGAACCGATCGAGCGATGGGTCAGTGAGCTGGTGTGCGCCCGACTCGACGCACCGGACGCCCGCGAGGTCCTCGAAGATGACGACGCACCAGACTCGGCTGAGATCCGCCGCCAGATCAAGGGTCTGCGCGAGCGCCGCGACAATCTGGCCGTGGACTACGCGGACGGCTTGATCGACCGCGAGGCCATGCGCAGGGGCACTGTCAGGGCCAACGAGGAGATCGCCGAGCTGGACG
>CAXTDH010000341.1:0-4402 GCA_964242405.1 uncultured Rhizobacter sp.
GCTTCTACGGCGTGCCGATCATCGCCGCGCCGCATTTCAGCTTCCCGTTGACCGACGCGCGCAAATCCGGCTGGTTGCCGCCGAGCGTCGGCCTGGACACCCGCAGCGGCGTGCAGCTGTCAGCGCCCTACTACGGGAACATCGCCCCGAATCGGGACATGACGATCACGCCGCAGGTCGCGACCCGGCGCGGCATCGGCGTCGACACCGAGGCACGGTACCTCGAACCGAGTTTCAACGGCGCCGTCCGGCTGAATCTGCTGCCCTTCGACCAGATCACCAATACCTCCCGGTTCTCGTTGAACGCCCAGCACGACCAGGACTTCGCCGACCGGTCGCGCCTGGAATTGCGGCTGCTTCGGGTCTCCGACGACGACTACTGGAAGGATTTTCCGCGCGACGTCACCACCCTGCAGCCCCGGCTGCTCGAATCCGACCTCCGCTTCAGCCGCCCGTTCGGCGACGACCTCACCACTTACGCCCGGATCCAGAGCTGGCAGGTGCTGCAGACCGACGACCCTACAACCCGCATCCTCGGCCCTTACGAGCGCCTGCCGCAGATCGGCGCCCGCTACGGCAGCCGTCTGGCCGGCGGCTTCGACGTCGGCGTCGAAAGCGAATTCAACCGCTTCACCAATCCCGGTGACGCGACATTCAATCCGCGCACGACCGGCAATCGGGTGCACCTGCTCGGCAGCATCGCCCGGCCGTTCACCACCCCCGGCTGGACGCTGACACCCAAGCTCAGCGTCAACGCCGCCAGCTATTCGCTCGACCGGGCGGGCGCCTTCGGCAGCCGCAACGCGAGCCGTGTCATTCCGACCTTCAGCGTCGACAGCGCCTGGGTGTTCGAGCGCGACACCCGGCTGTTCGGGCGCGGCATGACGCAGACGCTCGAGCCGCGGCTGCTGTATGTCAACACGCCGTTTCGCAACCAGAGCGGCTTGCCGAACTTCGACTCGGCAGCGAAAGATTTCAACCTCGACTCGATCTTCACTGAGAACGCGTTCACCGGCATCGACCGCGTCTCCGATTCGCACCAGGTCACGGCCGGCGTGACCACCCGGCTGATCGACCCGGCCAGCGGCGCCGAAGTGGGGCGCTTCGGCATCGCCGAGCGCTACCTGTTGCGTGACCAGGTGATCACGCCGAACCCGAACGACCCTTTCAGCGGCGTCGGCCCGACCTTGACGCAGCGCTCGTCGGACGTCGCCCTTTTCGGCGCGACCACACTGGTGCCCAATTGGTCGTTCGACACTACCCTGCAGTACAGCCCCGAGACCAAGCGCTGGGCACGGTCGATCATCGGCGTGCGCTATTCGCCCGGGCCGTACCGCACGCTCAGCGTCACCTACCGGCAGACGCGGGGCCTGAGCGAACAGGTGGAACTCGGCTGGCAGTGGCCGCTCTATGGGCCTACGCCGCTCGAGTCGCGTGCAAGTGGCCAGGGCAGTGGCAAGGGCAGCGTCGCGAGCTGCACCGGCAGCTGGTATGCGGTCGGGCGGGTGAATTACAGCACGCTCGAGCGCCGGATCATCGATTCGGTGGTCGGCCTGGAATACGACGCCGGCTGCTGGATCGGCCGGGTCGTCGCCAGCCGGCTGTCGACCGGCTTGAGCGAAGCGACCACCCGGCTGTCGTTGCAGATCGAGTTCGTCGGCTTGTCGCGGCTCAACCTCGGCTCGAACCCGCTGCAATCGCTGAAAGACAATATCCCGGGTTTCCGGCTGTTGCGCGACGACCGTGCCCCGGCTCAACCGTTGAATGTTTATGACTGATTCGCCTTTCTTCGTTCAGCGTGCGTCGCGTCCTTGGCGACGGCACGGCGCGGCTGCGCACCTTGCAGCGCCGGTCTCCCGCTCGTCGCTCGTTCCGCCGATGCTGTTGCTCGCGGCGGCGCTGGCCGCTGGTTCGCCTGCCTGGGCTCAGGCGCCGGGGGCGGCGGCCGCCCGCACGGCCCGCAGCCAGCCGAACACGGCCGATTTCATCGTCGCGGTTATCAACCAGGAACTGGTGACCAACGCGGAGTTGCAGCAACGCATCAGCACCATTCGGGAGGACGCGGGCAAGGCCCGGACGGCCCTTCCGCCGGAGCCGGAGCTGCGCCGGCAGGTGCTGGACGCACTGATCAACGACCGGGTGCAGGTGACGAATGCGCGCGAGTACGGGCCGCGGATCGACGAGGCCGAGATCGACCGGACGGTCGAGAACGTCGCGCTGCAGAACCAGCTCACCATGACCCAGCTGCGCGATCGGCTGCGCCAACAGGGCATCGACTACGGCAAGTTCCGCAGCAACATCCGCGATCAGTTGCAGGTCGAGCGGCTGCGCGAGAAGGAAGTCAACGCCCGGATCCGGATCAACAACGACGAGATCGACGCCTTGCTCGAGAAACACCGGGCACAAAGCGGCAACGCGGCGCAGATCAACCTTGCGCAGATCCTCGTGACCGTGCCGGATGGCGCCAGCCCGGCGGAGGCCGAAGCCCGGCGCCAGCGCGCCGAGCAGGCGCTCGCCCGGGTCCGGGCGGGGGAAAAGTTCGAGACCGTCGCGCGCGAGATCTCCGAGGATGGCAACCGTGCGGCCGGCGGTGTCATCGGCCTGCGCGCCGCCGACCGGCTGCCCGATGTGTTCGTCGAGGCCACTCGGTCACTGAAGGCCGGCGAGGTCACGCCCAGCCTCCTGCGCACCGGTGCCGGCTTTCATCTCCTGAAGGTGATCGAGCGCACCGAGCCGAGCGCTTATGTCATCCAGCAGACGCATCCGCGGCACATCCTGCTGCGGATTTCGGCGCAACTCAACCAGGAGGCGGCCGTTCGCCGTCTGGCAGGTTTCAAGCGCGACATCCTGGCCGGCACCAAGACCTTCGAGCAGCTCGCGCGCGACAACTCCGAGGACAATTCGGCCGAACGAGGCGGTGATCTCGGCTGGGCGTCCCCGGGCCTGTTCGTGCCCGAGTTCGAGGAAGCGATGAAGGTGCTGCCGATCAACGGCCTCTCCGACCCCGTGATCTCCCGTTTCGGCGTCCACCTGATCCAGGTCGTCGAGCGCCGTCAGACGGTGCTCGACGCCAAGCAGCAGCGCGAACAGGCGCGCAACGAATTGCGCGAGCTGAAGTTCGAGGATGCGTACATCGACTGGCTCCGCGACCTGCGCGGGCGCGCTTACGTCGAGATGCGCGAGCCGCCTCAATAGCGGCCTCGACAACGGGCCGGCGCGAGGGTGAGTCAGCATGTTGCGCGCAAGCGCTTCGGCCAGCACTTTCTGACCGATGCGTCGGTGATCGACGCCATCGTGGCCGAGATCGAGCCGAAGCCCGGCGAGGCCCTGATCGAGATCGGCCCAGGGCTGGGGGCGATGACCCGGCCGCTCGTCGCTCGTTGCGGGCGCCTGACGGTCATCGAGCTCGACCGTGACCTGGCGGCACGGCTGCGCCGGCAGCCCCACTTGGAGGTCATCGAGGCCGACGTGCTCAAGGTCGATTTTCACGCCCTGGCCACGACGCTCGGGCAGAGGCTCCGGGTGGTCGGCAACCTGCCCTACAACATCTCGACCCCGATCCTGTTCCACCTCCTGCAGGCCGCCGAGCAGGTCGTCGACCAGCACTTCATGCTGCAGAAGGAAGTGGTGCAACGCATGGCGGCGGCGCCCGGTGGCAAGGATTTCGGTCGCTTGAGCGTGATGCTGCAGTGGCGCTACCAGATCGAGCCGGTGCTCGATGTGGCGCCCGAGGCCTTCGACCCGCCGCCCCGGGTCGAGTCGGCGGTGGTGCGGATGCGGCCGCTGGCCGTGCCGCCGGAAATCGATTCGGCGCTGTTCGGCGAACTGGTCCGGGTTGCGTTCTCGCAGCGCCGCAAGCTGCTTCGCCACAGCCTCGGCCGCTGGCTCGAGGAGCGCCGCTTCGCCGGTGCGTTCGATTTGCAGCGACGGGCCGAGGAGGTGCCGGTGTCGGAGTACCTGGAGCTCGCGAAGTCGCTGTAGTGGCCGACCCCGTCGCCTCTGCCACCGCGGTCAGGCCGCGTTCAACCACATAGCCGTGTCGAATGCACTGCTCATCATCGGCATGTTGGTGCCAAAACCGTGCGCAGATGTCTTCGGCACCGGCTTGACCGGTTTGGCATTGCCCTCCGCCGACACGTTGCCGCCGCTGCCGCTGCCGGCATTGCTGCTGGCGCTGCTGATTCCGCTGTTGCTGGGGGCCACATCCGTCGCCCGCTCCCATGACCCGAGTTCTTGGGAGCGGGCTACTGAAAAGAATAGAAGCACCTGAACGGGACTTTGCGCTCCGCCCAGAAGTCGGCCGCGTCGCGGAAAACGTCGAGCAGCTGCTCGCGTGCCTCGCGGTCGAAGCGCGGGTTGTCGGGCAGTTGCTCGAGCACGACCACGAAGCCCGGCTGGGGGC
>CAXTDH010000342.1:0-4397 GCA_964242405.1 uncultured Rhizobacter sp.
GCCGACACCCGCCAGCGCCTGCCCGTGGCCGTGGCCTTCGTGCGCGAAAGCTTGATGCGCCAGGACCCCGAGGGCTACGCGCTGAGCTGCGAGGCGCTGGCCGGTGCGCAGCCGGCGGCGGTCGAGCGCATCGAGGCGCCGGTGCTGCTCGTGACCGGCGACGAAGACGGCGTCGGCCCGCCGCAGGCCGTGCGGGCGATGGCCGACAGATTGCACGCGGCCAGGAGCACCAAGGTCGTCGTGCTGCCGCGCTGCGGCCACTGGACGCCGGTCGAGCGGCCCGACGAATGCCAGCGCGAATTGCGCGAGTTCCTGGCCGCGAACGCGAGGAGTTGACGACATGGCCGATGTGATGTTCACCAACGTGCGCGTCTTCGACGGCGGCGGCGACGCGCCGTTCACCGGCGACGTGCTGGTGCAGGGCAACAAGATATCGCGCGTCCTTCGCACCGGCTACGGCGTGCGCTCCGCACCGGTCGCCGGGGCACAGGTGATCGACGGCGCGGGCGCCTTCCTGATGCCGGGCATGGTCGAGGCGCACACCCACTTTTCGTGGAACGATCAGCCGACGCTCGACGCCATCCAGCGCATGCCGCCCGAGGAACACATCCTCTGGTGCGCCGAAGTGGCCAAGCGCTACCTCGACATGGGCTGGACGAGCTGCGTCGGCGCTGCCGCCGCCAAGCCGCGCCTGGACGTCGTCATTCGCAACGCGATCGCCGACGGCACGATCATCGGCCCGCGCTACCTCGCCGCCAGCCAGGAGATCACCGTGCCCGGCGGCCTCGGCGACACCACCAAGCCGCACCTGCCGCAGCCCGAGTTCGCCTTCGGCGCAATCGTCAGCGGCGCCGAGGAGATGCGCCGCTGCGTGCGCATGTTCGCCAAGTACGGCGTCGACTCGCTGAAGATCAACCTCTCCGGCGAATCGATCACCCACATGCCGGGCGAGATGAGCCAGTTCACCGAGGAAGAGGTGCGCGTCTGCGTCGAGGAGGCCAAGGCCTGGTGCAAGCGAGTCGCCGCGCACGCCCGCTCGACCTGGTCGATCAAGCAGTGCGTGAAGCAGGGCATCGAGGTCATCTACCACGCGAGCTTCACCGACACCGAGGCACTCGACCTGCTCGAGGCGCACAAGACCGAGCACTTCATCGCGCCGGGCCTCGCCTGGCTGATCAATACCAGCCACCACGCGAGCGAATGGGGCCTGACGCCCGAGGTGACGCGCAAGATGGGCTACCACCGCGAGCTCGATGCGGCCGTCGAGAGCATGCGCGCGATGCGAAAGCGCGGCATCCGCATCCTGCCCGGCGGCGACTACGGCTTCGCCTGGACGCCGCACGGCACGAACGCGAAGGACCTCGAATATTTCGTCAAGTACGTCGGCATGAGCACGATGGAAGCGCTGCTCTCGGCGACGGCCTGGGGCGGGCCGATGATGCGCATGGGCAAGGTGCTCGGCCACATCCGCGAGGGCTACCTCGCCGACATCCTGCTGATCGACGGCGACCCGCTCGCCGACATCACCGTGCTGCAGGACAAGGCACGCATTCTCGCGGTGATGAAGGACGGCGAGTTCCACCGCGCGCCGGCCGCCCGCCAGCACCGCCACGCGACCCGCTGGGCCGCCTGACCAGGAGCCGCTCATGGCCGATGTCGTCTTCACCAACGTCCGCATCCTCGACGGCACGGGGCAGAATCCCTACACCGGCAGCGTGCTCGTCCAGGGCAACCGCATCCGCCAGGTCGGCCGCAGCACCGCGCCGATCGCGCCGGGCGGTGCGACCGTGATCGACGGCGCCGGGGCGACGCTGATGCCCGGCATGTGCGAGGCGCACACCCACTTCTCGTGGAACGACTCGGCGACGCTCGCCGGCATCCAGGCTATGCCGCTCGAGGAGCACGTGCTCTGGTGCGCCAAGGTCGCCAAGCGCTACCTCGAGGCGGGCTGGACGTCCTGCGTGGGCGCCGCCTGTGCGAAACCGCGGCTCGACGTCGTGATCCGAAACGCGATCAATTCGGGCCAGATCCCCGGGCCGCGCTACCTCGCCGCGAGCCAGGAGATCACCGTCCTCGGCGCCCTCGGCGACGAGACGCTGCCGCACCTGCCGTTCCCCGAATTCAGCTTCGGCGTCAACGTCTCGGGCGCCGACGAGATGCGCAAGGCCGTGCGGATGTTCCTGAAGTACGGCGTCGACTCGATCAAGCTCAATCTGTCGGGCGACAACTTCACGCCGGATTCACCCGCCGAGACGAGCTGGATGCTCGACGAGGAAGTCGCCGCGGCGATGCGCGAAGTGAAGATGCGCGGCAAGCGCGGCGTGGCGCATGCCCGGTCGTCGGAAAGCGTCAAGCAGGCGCTGCGCCACGGCATCGATCTGATCTACCACGCGAGCTTCGTCGACGAGGAAGCGCTCGACCTGCTGGAGGCTGCCAAAGACCGCGTTTTCGTCGCCCCGGGCGTCGCGATCCTCTACGCGATGCTCTACGAGTCCGAGCCCTTCGGCATCACGCATGCGATGGCCTGCGAGATGGGTTACCAGATCGAGTGGGAAGCGGCGCAGGTGTCGCTCGCCAAGATGCACAAGCGCGGCATCCGCGTGCTGCCCGGCGGCGACTACGGCTTCGCGATGACGCCGCACTGCCAGAACTCGCGCGACCTCGAGTTTTTCGTGAAGTACCTCGGCTTCACGCCGATGGAGGCGATTCGTTCAGCCACGCTCTACGGCGGCCAGATCATGATGAAGCCGAACGAGCTCGGCGCCATCAAGGACGGCTACCTCGCCGACCTGCTGCTCGTCGACGGCGACCCGCTCGCCAACCTCTCGATCCTGCGCGATCCGAAGCGGCTGCTCGCCGTCATGAAAGACGGCGTTTTCGTCAAGGCACCCGAGATCGCCTCGCAGCGGGCCTGGGGGCGCGCCGCGTGACGCGAAAGCAGGTTGCGCTCTGGCGGCTGTTCGGCGTGCCGATCGCCGTCTTCGTGGTTTGGGCGGTCGCCGACAACGCGCCGCTTTTCTTCAAGACGTTGCTGAACGGCCTGACGCTCGCGTCGCTCTACTTCCTCGTCGCCAGCGGCTTCACGCTCGTCTTCGGGCTCATGCGCAACGTCAACCTCGCGCACGGTTCGCTCTATCTCTTCGGCGCCTACGTCGGCTGGTTCGTCGGCGAGCACAGCGGCTCGTGGGTGCTGGCGGTGATCGCCGGCTTCCTGTCCGCGGCCGTGCTCGGGTTGGCCATGCAACTGCTCGTCTTCCGTCACATGCAGGGGCAGGACCTGCGGCAGACGCTGGTGACGATCGGCCTCTCGATCGTGCTGGCCGACGTGATGCTCTGGATCTGGGGGGCCGAGATCTACACCTTCGACCCGCCGTCGTGGATCTACGGCTCGACGACGTTGCCGCTGGTCAACAAGTTCCCGACCTACCGGCTGATGGTGCTGCTGGCCTCGATCGTGATCGGCGTGGGCTTGTGGCTGCTGCTGGCACGCACGCGCATCGGCATGATGATCCGCGCCGGCGTCGACGACCGCGGCATGCTCGCCGCGTCGGGCGTCAACGTCCAGCTCGTCTTCGCGCTGACCTTCGCGATCGGCGCCGGGCTGGCCGGGTTCGCCGGTGTGGTCGGCGGCACGGCGCTCTCGATCTCGCCGGGCGAGGACACGCGCTACCTCCTCGCCTCGCTCGTCGTGGTGATCGTCGGCGGCATGGGCAGCGTCGTCGGCGCGGCAATCGGCGCGCTGCTGATCGGCCTCGCGGAACAATTCGGCCTGGCTTATGCGCCGACCTACAGCGTCGTCTTCACCTTCGTGATCATGGTCGTCGCGCTGGCATTCAAGCCGCGCGGGCTGATGGGCAAGAGCACGTGAGCGCCGCGCAGTGGCGGCGGGCGATGAACTCGTCGGCAACGGCGGCGACGGCGGCGCGCGGTGCGTCGAAGGTTGTCGCGTTGCCGCTGCCACGGGCGCCACAGCCGCAAGCCGATCCGGTCGGCTGGTTGGTGACGCGCACCCGAGACGTCCGCTGGCGCCACGTCGTCGTGCTCGCCCTGCTGCTGATCTACCCTTACGTGGCTACGCCCTTCTTCACCTTCCAGATCGGCGCCCAGTCGCTCGGCCTGGGCCTGATCGCGCTTTCGCTGACCTTTCTCGGCGGCTACGGCGGCATGGTCTCGCTGGCGCAGATGACGATCGCCGGCATCGCCGCCTACCTGCTCGCGATCTTCGGCACCAGCAGCAACGCCGCGATCAGCCTCGGCTGGCCGTGGTGGCTGGCGCTCGTCTTCGCGGTCACGATCGCGACGCTGCTGGCCGCGGCCATCGGCTGGCTCTCGGTGCGCACCGAGGGCATCTACACAATCATGATCACGCTCGCGGTCGGCGTCGCGTTCTTCTACCT
>CAXTDH010000343.1:0-4386 GCA_964242405.1 uncultured Rhizobacter sp.
CCGGCGAGCAGGCTCCACTGGTTCGACTTGACGAAGAAATCGGTCGCGCCGGCTTCGTAGGCGCGGTTGATGGAGGCGTCGTCGTCGAGCCCGGTCAGCATCAGCACCGGCAACGACTCGAAGCCCGGCCGGACGCGCAAGGCACGGCAGGTCTCGAAGCCGTCCAGGCCCGGCATCAGCGCATCGAGGACGACGACGTCCGGCACCTCGTCGGCCAGCAGCAGGAGCGCCTGTTCGCCGCTGGTCGCCACCGTGACCGAAAAGCCCTGTTCGCGCAGGGCGATCGAGGTCAGCAGCAGGTTGACGTCGTCGTCGTCCACCAGCAGGACGCGTTGCTGGTCCGGCAGGTCGTCGTCGAGCCGGGCAGGACGCGACGTCATGGCGGCGGCCGGCAGCCGGCGGCCTGGCGAGCCGGGGGCGTGGAGCGACCCGCCGGGCTCATTGCGCGGAGCACTGGCGTTGCCGGATGGCGGTCAGCGTGAGTTCGATGGCCGGCGCGAGGGCGTCGAGGTCGGGATTCAGGTCGGCGCTGCTGCCTTGCACGATCGCCGTCTCGATGCGGGTGCAAAGCGTGACCAGGGCCAGGGCGCCGACATGCCCCCCCGATGACCTCAGGGTATGGACCACGAAACGGATGTCTTTGCGGTTGCCGGCCTGTCGTGCCTCGGCCAGCTTCGCTGCCAGCCGGGGCACCGAGGCCTGGAAGGTGTCGAGCACGCGGCCGAGCAAGCCGTTCGCCCCGGTGGGGTCGAGGCTGCGCAGGATGGCCAAGGCCTTCGGGTCGAGCACTGGTGCGGCCCCGCCTGGTGCCGCCGGGATGGCGCCGTTCGAGCGGTCGCCTGCGGGCAAGGCCGGTCTCGTGGCGAGTTCCTCGTAGGCTAGACCCTTGTTCTGCATCGAAAGTGGGATCCGTCAGGCGTGGAAATGGGATCGGCAATGGGATTGAGGACTGCGAGTATCTTCCAAATGATTCTCGATGTGGGCTCTCTGCAGCATCGTTGAAACGGCGTGGAAAGCCTGCTGTTTCGACGAATCAACGGCGATTTCGGCCCCAGCGGCCGGACTCGAAGCGTCGCGGCGGCGCTTTGCCCGGCGCCAGCACCCTCGTCGCAGCTACCTACAATGAATCCATGGACCGAAACGGTGTCACCCCCGCCGAGCCACGGCTCACGGGCTGGTTGCTCGCCGCCTCGGCGCAGATCCTGGCGGTCGCCGGATGCGTCTGGCCGTGGATCGGCTGGTGGCGAACCGACGCAAATTCCGCCGGCGCACCGCCGTTCTGGACGGCGCTGCCCACCGTCCTGTTGTTGCTCGGCAACTCGTTGTTCGTGGCCAGCCTGCTCTCGCGCCACCGCTGGCGCCAGCGAGAGGTGCAGGAAGCACTTCGCGAATGCCGCGCCCGCCTGCAGGGTGTCGAGGAGCTGCTGGACGTCTGGCAGTGGCGGACCGACGCCGCCCACCGCATCGTCGAGATTCGACCCCCGCAAGGGGCGAGCGACATCGACTGGCGGCCGGCCGACAAGGCCCTGCTCTGGGACTTCTTCAAGGTCGAGGACGAAGCCGGGCTACGCAGCCGCCTCGGGCACGGCGCCCCGCTCGAGGACATCGCGGTCGTCCGTCAGGTCATGGGCGACGCCACCGACGAGGGGCGACGCCACGGCCAACTACGGGGCAGGCCGGTGGTCGATTCGACCGGTGCGGTCTCCGGTCACCAGGGCATTGTCCGAGAGCGGCTCGCGGAAGCCCGGGCTGCGCAAACCATGAGGGCGCTCGAGCCCGCGATCGCCGCCGCGCCCGCCCCCTCGCTGGACACCTCCCCCGAGCACGAATCGTTCAGCTACACCGTGTCGCACGACCTGCGCGCGCCGATTCGCGTCGTCGAGGGCTTCACCCGCATCGTCAAGGAAGACTACGGCCGCTTGCTGGACCGGGTCGGCAACGACCACCTGGACCGTGTCCTCGGCGCCGCGGCCCGGATGAACAACATGATCGACGCCTTGCTCGCGCTCTCGAAGCTCGCGTCGCAGCCCCTGGCACGGCAACCGGTCGACCTGTCGCGGCTCGCCGGCTACGTCGCCGACGACCTGCGCCGACAGTGGCCGGAGCGTGCGGTGCAGCTGACGGTGGAACCCGGGATGCAGTCGAGCGGCGACCCGACGCTGCTCCGGGTGGTGCTCGAAAACCTGCTCGGCAACGCCTGGAAGTACACCGCCAAGGCCACGCAGGCACACGTCTGGTTCGAACGCAACCCCCAGGCCGCCGACACCTTCACCGTGCGCGACAACGGCGCCGGTTTCGACATGCGCTTCGCCGACCGGCTGTTCGGCGTCTTCCAGCGCCTGCACAGTGCCAACGACTTTCCCGGCACCGGCATCGGCCTGGCGTCGGTGCGGCGCATCGTCCGCCGTCATGGGGGCGAGATCTGGGGCGAGGCGGAGGTCAACCGCGGGGCCAGGTTCCACTTTACGTTGCCGCAGAGTGGCAGTGTCCTGACAGCGCCCGGAGAGGCGTCGTCCGCACCTGACCTCCCGATAGCCGACAACCCGCCGCCTCGCGTGTCAGCGACGGCCCGCCTGCCCGAGCAGGAACGCCGCTGACCCTGGCGCTTACCTTGCCGCGGCGTAAGACTCCTGTGCCGCTTCGGTCGGATGGGCGTTCGCCGCGATCGTCGCCGACATGCCAACTCGGCGCCGCCGAGGGCTCGGTGAAGCTCCGCTTCCGTCTCGACGCCTTCGGCCAGCCGGGCCCTTGACGCGCATTCCCGCGACGAGTTCAGTTGATTCGTGGCGATCAGCCGCGGTCGCCGGCGAGGGTGCGCTGATAGAGGCCGTCGGTCACCTCGCCCTTGTCCGTCTGCTGCTTGCCGCTCTCGACATCCTTGGCGGCCTGCTCCATCACCGGGTCGGCGTTGCGCGTACCGCTGTCGGACGACTCGTCGTGCTCATGCGGCAGGCGAGGGGACACTTCGCCGACGACGTCGGAATGCGTCGAACTCGACCGGGTGACTTGTGGATCGGTGGCCGACTCGACGTTCTGGTCGGTCGAGTCCCGGGAATCGGCGGTACTGGTGCTGGTAGCCATGCTGTGGTCTCCTTCATCCTTCGGATACGGTCGTCGATCGGCAAGCCTCGTGCCCTGCAATGGCACTCAGCCATCCGGCGGTCAGGCCATGCGAGGCGGTGCAAGTGTCGAGCATACGGGCACCCTTTTTGCCGTGTCGGCGGGCTTCTCCCATATCAATGAAAGGAAATCCTATGTCGATCATCGACAAAGTAGTTGCAGCGGTAACGCCGCCCGAGAGCGACGCGGCGCGGTCGGAGGCGCGGGACAAAGCACGTGCCGCGGCCGTCACCGGCGGCTGGCTGGCGATGGTGCTCGATCACCACCTGGCGATCGAGGCGGCTTTCGCTGAAGTCAAGAGTGCGACCACCGCCACCGCCCGGCTGACGGCGCAGAAGACCCTGGCGCTGCTCCTGACCGGCCATTCGCTCGCCGAAGAGGCCGTGATCTACCCGGCCATGGCCTTGAACGACGAGAAAGCCAAAGCCGAGATGTCGTACGTCGAGCAGAGCGCCGCCAAGGTGCAAATGTCGGCACTCGAGGATCTCGACCCGATGAGCCAGGATTACCTCGACAAGCTCGAGCACATCCGCGGCGCGGTGGCGCACCATGTGTACGAGGAAGAAGGTTCGCGCTTCCTGGAACTGCAGCAGAAAGCCAATGCGGCCCTGCAGACGAAGCTGACGCACCGCTACCAGGAAGAGTTCAACCGCTACTGCGGCGACTCGATGCCGCCGCAGGCCAAGGTGACCCTGACGAGCTAGCCCGACCGGGGCGACGCCGCTTCCAGCGCCTGGATCAGGTGCTGGGCTTCGTCGGCGGCCGAGCGACCGGCGGCCGCTGCGAGACGGTTCAGCTGCTCGAGCGCGGTGCTGCGCAGCAATTGGCCACGGTGCATCAGCACCCCGACGGCCATCCAGACCAACGGGTCGGCCGGTGATGTGGCCGTCGCGGCGGCTGCCGCGGGGCTGGTCGCTGTAAAAGTGGCGGCGGCAGACGCCGCCATGCCGGTGCCGGTTCCGGCAGCCGCGCCATGACTGCGAATATCGCTGATCGCAGCATCGACCGACGGCAGGATCTGGCCGATGTCGAGCGGCTTGACGAGGTAGGCCACCGCGCCCAGCGCGCGAACCTGGGCGACAGTGTCGTCGTCGGCGAAGGCCGAGAGGAACATGAACGGAATCTGCAGGTGGTCCCGCGGATAGGCGGCCACGTCGAAGCCGCTCTTGCCTTGCATCCGGATGTCGAGCAGCGCGAGATCGGGCCGTTGCTCACGGGCCAGGAGAATGGCGTCGTCACCGTTGTCGGCGTCGATCACGTCATAGC
>CAXTDH010000344.1:0-4383 GCA_964242405.1 uncultured Rhizobacter sp.
CGCGATGCCGCTCGAAAACCAGATCGTCATCTCGCTGTCGCGGTAGATGCGCGAAAGCGTCGAGACGACGGCGATGAAAAGCGAGAGCGCGAGCATCGTCGGCAGATGGCCGAGGGCGATGTAGCCGAGCAGCAGCACCACGTCCTGGGGCGCCACTTCGCCAACCGCCGCCTGCCCGAGCGTGCGGATCAGGAACATCGTGATCACGATCGTCAGGATGACGACCAGCGTCGCGCCGAAGTTGCGCGCCAGATCTCGACGCAAAGTGGAATCGAATAACATCGTCGGGCTCGCTTTGCCCCGCCTCGGCTCGCCCCGGGTCGGCTGGATCCAGGACCGACGATTATGGACTTTCGCCACCAGATTGTTTCCCCCGACGCCCTGGCGGACCAAGCCTGCGACGCCTTGCTGCTGGTGGTTTTCGCCGAGGCGGGCGCCGACGAGTCAATGCTCGATGGACAGCCGGCGAAGCGTTCGCGGACGCGCGCGAACCCGCCGGCGCGCCCGCTGGTGGGCAGGAGTGCCGGGCTGACGAACACGACGATCGACAGCGGCATCGAGTCGGCCGTCCTCGAGCGGAACGGCGCGGGCGCCGAAGGGCCGATCGGCGCCGTGCTCGCCGATGCGCTCGCCGAGGGCGACCTGGTGCGCAAGGCCGGCAAGTGCCTCTACATCCATCGCCCGGTGGGCGTCCGGGCGCCGCGCCTGGTGTTCGCCGTGGCCGCTGCCGACACGCCCAAAGCCTTCAAGGCGGCGGTCGCGAACGGGCTGAACCTGATCAAGGGCAGCGGCGCGAAGCAGGTGGTGGTCGGCCTCGCCGACGCGGGCACGCTGACCGATGCCCACGCCGAAGTGGTTGTCGCCGCGGCCCGCGACGCTGTCTATCTCTACCGCCATACCAAGCCGAGCGCCGCCGCCGCTTCCACCGTTTCCCGAATTACGCTGCTCTGCAGCAAGACCGACGCCAGATCGGTGCAGCTCGGCCTGGCGCGCGGCGAGGCGATCGCCGCCGGTGTGCACCTCGCCCGCGAATGGGCGAACCGGCCCGCCAACCACTGCACGCCGACGCACCTCGCCGATGCCGTGAAGAAGCTCGCCAAGGAATACGACCTCAAGGTCGAGGTGCTCGACCGCAAGGACTGTGAAAAGCTCGGCATGGGCTCCTTCCTGGCGGTGGCGCAGGCCTCGACCGAGCCGCTGCGCTTCATCGTCGCCCGCTACGACGGTGCCGGCAAAGGCAAGGCGCCGGTCGTGCTGGTGGGCAAGGGCATCACCTTCGACACCGGCGGCATCTCGATCAAGCCCGCCGCCGACATGGACGAGATGAAGTACGACATGGGCGGCGCGGCGAGCGTGCTCGGCACCTTGCGCGCGGTCGCCGAACTCAAGCCCAAGCTCAACCTCGTCTGCATCATCCCGGCCTGCGAGAACATGCCCGCGGGCAATGCGCTGAAGCCGGGCGACGTGGTGACGAGCATGTCCGGCCAGACGATCGAGGTGCTCAACACCGACGCCGAAGGCCGGCTGATCCTGTGCGACGCGCTTACCTATGCCGAGCGCTTCAAGCCGGCGGTGGTGGTCGACATCGCGACCCTGACCGGCGCCTGCGTCGTCGCCCTCGGCCATCACAACTCCGGCCTGTTCACCGCCGACGAGCGGGTTGCGGATCAGCTCATCGCGGCCAGCCGCGCCGGCCTCGATCCGTGCTGGCGCATGCCGCTCGACGAGGAATACGCCGAAGGCCTGAAGAGCAACTTCGCCGACATGGCCAACATCGGCGGCCGCCCGGGCGGAGCGATCACCGCCGCGATGTTCCTCGCCAAGTTCACCGGCAAATATCCGTGGGCGCACCTGGACGTCGCTGGCACCGCCTGGCGCTCCGGCGCCGCCAAGGGCTCGACCGGCCGCCCGGTGCCGCTGTTGACGCACTTCGTGTTGGCGCAGGCGGCCTGAGACGGCGCACGGTCGTGGCTTGCTCGGGTTCGGCGCTTGCATCGGTGCCGTCCGTCGATTCGGTCGTCCGGCGCCATTCTTCGGCGGGCCAGATGCGCCGACCGGCTTGTCCGAGATGACCGAGATCAGCTTTCACTTCAACGTGCCCGACCGCATCGACTATGCCTGCCGGTTGCTGCGAAAGGCGGGCCGCCGGGGCTCGAGGGTGGTCGTGACCGGCCCGGTCGAGCGCCTTTCCCGCCTGGACCGGGCGCTCTGGAGCTTCGATCCGGTCGAGTTCCTGCCTCATGTGCTGGTGCGCCGCGGCGGGGATTTGCCGCTGGCCCGCTACCGGAGCACGCCGATCTGGCTCGTCGAGCAGGTGCACGACGCTGTTCACCACGAGGTGCTGGTGAACCTCGGCGAGGCCCTGCCGGAGGGCTTCGAGAGCTTCGGCCGGGTGATCGAGATCGTCTCGGTCGACGAGCCGGAGCGGCTGGCGGCCCGCCAGCGCTGGAAGCACTACGCGAACCGCGGCTATGCGATCGAGCGCCATGAGGTCGCTGCCTGATGGAGCCGGTGAACCCGTCCGCGGGCCAGTCGGGCACGCCGTCGAGCGAGCGTCTGCCGACGCTGACGGAGGTGATCCAGCTGTCGCAGACGCGTCTGCCCGAGATCACGCCCAGCGGTCGGCCGCTGGCGCCCGAGGCCGAGCGCCGCCGGGTGGCGTTGCCGGTCGCACTGGAACGTCGGGCCGCTGCGGCGCCACTCGCCGACCGGTCCGCCCAGGGCAACGAGCAGCTCGTCCGCCGGGTGATGGAGGAGTTGCAGCGCCAGATCGACCTGATGCTGGAATACCGGTTGCGCGAAGCGATCGCGCCGGCCATTACCCGGGCAGCCGACCACCTGGTGCGGGAGCTGCGGGCCGAGCTGGCATCGACCTTGCGTGATGTGGTGGCTCGCGCAGTCGAACAGGAAGTGGCGCGTCATCGGGGGCAGGGGCCGGAGCGTTGAGATGGGGCTGGGTCTTCGGGCCCGGGCTCAGGGGTCAGGCTGGTCACTGGTGACGGTTCACCTGATGCCGAGCAGCTCGGCAGGTAACCGTTGGTGCTTAGCGCTTCGTGACGCCGCTTTGCGGACTGTCAGGCCCGAGCTTGTCACTATGGAGTAGCGGTTCGATTTCGGTTAGCGTCTCTTTTTCAGATTTTCAGGTTCTTCTTCTTTCCATTCTTGGAGGTTTTGCATGCAAGTCAGACTGAACACGATCGTTGCCGCTGCGACGTTGGTGCTGGGTGGTACCGCCTACGCGCAGGACATGATCGTCAAGATCGGTCACGTGGCACCGACCAGCGGCTCGATTGCGCACCTGGGCAAGGACAACGAGAACGGCGCCCGCATGGCGATCGACGAGCTCAACGCCAAGGGCGTGATGATCGGCGGCAAGAAGGCCACCTTCGAGTTGATGGCCGAAGACGATGCAGGCGATCCGAAGCAGGGCGCGGCGGTCGCGCAGAAGCTGGTCGATGCCAAGGTCAACGGCGTCATCGGGCACCTCAATTCCGGCACCTCGATTCCAGCGTCGAAGATCTACAGCGACGCCGGCATTCCGCAGATCACGCCGTCGGCGACCAACCCGAAATTCACCCGTCAGGGCTTCAAGACGACCTTCCGGGTGTGCGCCGACGACGTGCAGCTCGGCAACACGCTCGGCAAGTACGCCGTCACCAAGATGAACGGCAAGTCGATCGCGGTGATCGACAACCGCACGGCCTATGGCCAGGGTGTGGCCGAGGAGTTCACCAAGGGCGCGAAAGCGGCCGGCGGCAACATCGTCGCCACGCAGTTCACCTCTGACAAGGCGACCGACTTCACCGCCATCCTGACGCAGATCAAGTCGAAGAAGCCGGATGTCGTGTTCTACGGCGGCATGGACGCCGAAGCCGGCCCGATGATCCGGCAGATGAAGCAGCTCGGCATCACCTCCAAGTTCATCGGTGGCGACGGCATCTGCTCCAACGAGCTGCCGAAACTCGCCGGTGGCGCCATGGGCGACAGCATGGTGGTGTGCGCCGAAGCGGGCGGTGTCGAAGGCACGCAAAAGGCCGGCCTGGACAAGTTCAAGGAGGACTACAAGAAGAAGTTCGGCATGGACATCCAGGTCTACTCGCCCTACGTCTACGACGCGCTCCACGTGATGGTCGCGGCGATGGTCAAGGCCGGCTCGGCCGACCCGGCGAAGTACCTGCCCACGCTGGCCCAAACCAGCGGCTACAAGGGCGTGACCGGCAACATCTCGTTCGACGAAAAGGGCGACGTCAAGAACGGCGCGATGACGCTCTACACCTACAAGGGCGACAAGCGGGACCAGATCGCCGTGATGCGTTGATGGTCGGCGCGATGCAATGAACGAAAGGGCGCCGGTGGCGCCCTTTTGCTTCGCTGCCCATTCCC
>CAXTDH010000345.1:0-4383 GCA_964242405.1 uncultured Rhizobacter sp.
CGGCCGCGCCGAGCAGGTAGACCGGGTCGGCGCGCAGGCCGCGGGCACGGTCGGCACGGGTCATCACGACGGCCGCGGCACCGGCGGTGATCAGGCAGCAATCGGAGACGCGCAGCGGGTCGGAGACGAGGCGCGTCTTCAGGCAGTCTTCGAGGCTCAACGGCCCGCGTTTGTAGGCCTCGGGATTGAGCCGCGCCCAATCGCGTGCCGAGACCGCGACCTGCGCGAAGTGCTCGGGCGTCGTGCCGAACTCGTGCATGTGGCGCGACATCGCCAGCGCATACGACGACGCGGGGTTGAGCGGCCGGTACGGCTTCTCGTAGGGCGAGGCCTGGCGCATCGATACCAGGCCGCCGGCGCCGCTCTTCTGGTTGCTGCCGTACATGATGAGCGCGGTCTCGCAATAACCGGCGTCGAGCATCAGGCTGGCGACGATGGCGTGCGACAGGAAGGCCGAGCCACCGGTGCGGTTGTTCTCGGTGAAGCGCGGCCGGATGCCGAGGTACTCGGCCGCTGACAGGCCCGAGAGCGCGTCGTCGGGCGTGCAGACGAAGAGCGCATCGACGTCGGGCAGCGCCAGGCCGGCGTCGTCGAGCGCGAGCAGCGCGGCACGGGTCGCGAGGTCGAGGGGGGTCAGGCCGGGCGCCTCGCCGATGCCGTAGGTGGCGGCGCCGACAATGGCCGCACGGCCGCGGGGGAACTTTTCACTTTGCATCGGGGCGGCCTCGATCGGCTTCGGGATTGGCATCGGAGCTGCCTTTGCAATTGACTGCGTCGCCCACTTCGGCGCCGAATTCAGCGCTTACACCGGCGCTGATTTCCGAATCGATGTCGAAGCGCGCGGCCGGACTGCCGCCGCTCTGGCCGGCGATCGCCGGCCAGAGTGCCGACCCGCCGGCAGCGATCAGCGGGCGGCCGAGCCACTCGGCCCAGAAGTGGTCGCTGCCCGCCTCCGAGCGCCATTGCCAGAGCCGGCGTGTCAGGTCGTGCAAGACGTGCTCATCGGTGACGCCGATGGCGCCGAAGACCTGATGTGCCGCCGCGGCGCCGATGCCGGCAGCCCGTGACGTGCCGATCTTGGCGACGGCCGCCCCGCGTTCGGCGGCGCCGGCATCGAGTTGCCGACAGCCGTACAGCGCCGCCACCTGCGCCGCCGCCGTCTGCCCGGCCAGGTCGGCGAGCAGGTGCTGCACGGCTTGAAACCGGCCGATCGGCTTGCCGAACTGCTGCCGGGTGTTGGCATAGTCGACCGTCAACGCGAGCACCCGGTCGAGCGCCGCGGCGATCTGCACCGCGCGCAGCACCGCCATCGCCGGCAGCAGGCCGAGCGGGCCGAACAGCGCCGGTGCCGGCACGAGCTGCAGCGGGCGCTTCGCCTCGAGCTGGACGCGGGCGCTCGGCACGCGGGCGACACTGGCGCGCGGGTTCAGGTCGGCCGCGTCGAGGATCACGTGGGCAAGCCAGCGCCGGCCGCCGCGCTCGGCGAGCACGACGACCGAGCCGCCGGGCGTCGCCCAGGGCAGCAATGCCTCGCGGCCGGCGATGCGGTCGTGCGCGTCGAGCGCGAAGACGTCGGTGAGCACGCTCAACCGGCCGGCCGGCGGCTCGATTCCGGCCGCCGCCAGCGCCCAGGCGCCGACCATCGTCTCGCCGAGCGGCACCGGCGCGGCGTGCCGGCCGGTGCTGGCGAGCGCGGCATGGCAGGTGACCCAACCGAGGCCGCCGCCGCCGACGTCCGCATCGGCCAGTGCCAAGGTCGCGCCGATCGCCTCGACCTCGCGCCACAGCACCTCGGCCGGCGCGCCGCGTTCGACCGCCGCGATGAGCGCGCGGTCGACCTGGCGCGTGAACAGCCGGTCGAGCTGCTCCGCCAGCAAAGCGCCGACTTCCGCGTCCCCGTTCATCGCGCTCCCGTTCATCGCGTCCCCGCTCATCGCGCTCCCGCTCATCGCGCTCCCGCCCATCGCGTCGCCGCTCATCGCGCTCCGGCTCATCGCGCCCCCAGCCCGCGCGCGACGATGCCGCGCATGATCTCGTTGGTGCCGCCGCGCAACGAAAAGCTCGGCACGGCCTGCGTCAGGTAGGTCGTCATCGAGGCCAGGCGCTCGCCGTCGGCATGGCAGGCCGGCCCGTCGCAGAGCTCGCGCACGAGCTCGGGCAGGCGCTGCTCGAAATCGGTGCCGAGCAGCTTGGTGACGGCTGCCTCTTGCGCCGGCATGCCGCCCTCGGCGAGCTGGCCGAGGATCGACAGCGACATCTCGCGCAGCACGATCATCTCGGCGACCGCGCTGCCGATGCGGCGGCTCGCCAGGCGATCGGCTTCGCCGCCGGCGCGCAGCGCATCGACCGCGAGCGGCAGCAACGGGAACGACGACAGGTAGCGGTCGGGGCCGCTGCGCTCGAAGGCGAGCTCGCTGTTGACCTGCGCCCAGCCTTCGTTCGCGCGGCCGACGAGCAGGTCGTCGGGCACGAACACGTCGTCGAACACGACCTCGTTGAAATGCGCTTCGCCGGTCAGGTCGCGGATCGGCTGGATGGCCAGGCCCGACGAGCGCAGGTCGATCAGGAACTGCGACAGGCCGTGGTGTTTCTCGGCCGCCGTTCCGGGCGACGTTCCGGACGAAACAGCGCCGGTGCGAAAGAGGCCGATCATGAAGTCGCAGTGCTGCGCGTAGGTCGTCCAGACCTTGCGGCCGTTCAGGCGCCAGCCGCCGTCGACCTTGGCGGCGCGGGAGCGCAGCGAGGCCAGGTCGGAGCCGGCATCGGGCTCGGAGAGGCCGATGCAGAAGGCGGCTTCGCCGCGCGCGATCAGCGGCAGGAAGCGCTCGCGCTGCGCCTCGCTGCCCACCTTCAGCAGCAGCGGCCCGCTCTGCCGGTCGGCGACCCAGTGGGCACCGACGGGGCTGCCGGCCGCGAGCAGCTCCTCCACGACGACGTAGCGCTCGAGCGGGCTGCTCGCGTGGCCGCCGTAGCGCTTCGGCCAGGTCATGCCGATCCAGCCGCGCCGCGCCACCTCGCGGGTGAAGGCGCGGTCGAAACCGGTCCACGAATGACCGACCTGCCAGCCGGACCACGCCGGCGACACGTCGGCGAGAAAGGCGCGCACCTCGCGGCGCAGCGGCGCGCACGACGGCGGCAGGTCGAGGGGGTCGAAGCGGAACGGCGAGGTCATGTCGGTGGCGCCCGGCGGTCCGCGGACACCGAGACCCGGCGGGGGCCGGCGGACGCCGCGAGCGGGATGATGCGAGTCATTCAGACCACCTTCATCTGCTGCAGCCGGGCGATCTCGGCGTCGTCGAGGTCAAGCCAGCCGCGCAGCACCTCGCGCGTGTGCTCGCCCATTTGCGGCGGCGCGAGGCGGTAGCTGACCGGCGACTCCGAAAGCCGCATCGGGCTGGCCGGGCTGGCGCTGCGGCCGGTGACGGGGTGGTCGAGCTCGACGACCAGCTCGCGCGCCCGCACCTGCGGGTCGCGCGCCAGGTCGGCCATGCGGTTGACCGGGCCGCACGACACCTGCCCGGCGTTGAGCCGTTCGCACCAGTCGGCGCGGGTGCGCTGCCCGAGCACCTCGCCGAGCAGCGTGGCGAGCAGCGCCCGGTTCGCGACGCGCTCGCGGTTTCGGGCGAAGCGCGCGTCCTCGGCCCACTCCGGGCGCTCGACGAGCCGAGCCAGGCGGGCGAACTCGCGGTCGTTGAAGGTGGCGATCAGCAACTGCCCGTCGCTCGCCTCGTACAGACCGTAAGGCGCTGCGCTCGGGTGGTCGTTGCCGGTGCGGCCGAGCTCGACGCCGGCGTTGAACCAGGCCGAAAAGGCGTTCAGCATCACCGAGAGCTGCGCGTCGAAGAGGCTGATGTCGATGCACTGGCCGACGCCGTGGACATGGCGGTGGTTGAGCGCCGCCAGCACCGCGATGACGGCATAGAGCCCGGTACTCGCGTCGGCGATCGGCACGCCGACGCGCGTCGGCCCGGCGCCCGGTTCGCCGTCGCGCGGGCCGGTCACCGACATCAGGCCCGACATGGCCTGCGCGATGTAGTCGTAGCCCGAGTAGCCCGCATACGGCCCGGTCTGGCCGAAACCGGTGACCGAGCAGTAGATGAGCCGCGGGTTGATCGCCTTCAGGTCCTCGTAGCCGAGCCCTTGGCGCGCCAGCGTGCCGGTGCGGTAGTTCTCGATCAGCACGTCGGCCTGCAGCGCCATGTCGCGGATCAGCGCCTGGCCTTCGGGCTGGTGGAAATCGATCGTGACCGAGCGCTTGTTGCGGTTCGTCGCCTGGTAATAGGTGGAGGTGTCGGTGTCGCGGCCCTCGGCGTCCTTCATCCACGGCGGGCCGACGCGGCGCACGTCGTCGCCCTGTGCCGGCTGCTGGGCGGGCCGCCGTAC
>CAXTDH010000346.1:0-4357 GCA_964242405.1 uncultured Rhizobacter sp.
GGCCTGCACGAGACCAGCGCGCTGGCCCTCGCGACGCAGGTGCTGCAGGCGCTGCGCGACCGCAACCGGCTCGACCCGGGCCGGGTCGAGGACGTGATCCTCGGCTGCGCGACGCCTGTCGCCGAGCAGGGCGCCGACATCGCCCGCACCGCGGTGCTCGCCGCGGGCTACGCCGACAGCACGGCCGGCGTCCAGATCAACCGCTTCTGCGCCTCGGGTCTCGAGGCCTGCAACATCGCCGCCGCGAAGGTGATCTCGGGCGAGCTCGAGATCGCGATCGGCGGCGGCGTCGAGAGCATGAGCCGGGTGGCCATGGGCTCGGATGGCGGCGCGATCGCGACCGACCCGTCCGTCGCCTTCAAGTCGTACATCGCCGGCCAGGGCATCGGCGCCGACCTGCTCGCGACCCTGCACGGCTTCAGCCGCCACGACGTCGATGCCTATGCGGTGCTCAGCCAGCAGCGCGCGGCCCAGGCTTGGGCAGAAGGCCGCTTCGACCGCTCGGTGATCCCCGTGCGGGATGTGCTCGGCCTGGTCGTGCTGGCGCGCGACGAGCACCTGCGCCCGGCGACGACGCTCGAGACGCTCGGCGCGCTCAAGCCGGCCTTCACCAAGATGGGCGAAATGGCCTTCGATTCGGTGGCGATGCAGCGCTATCCGCAGGTCGAGCGCGTCGAGCACGTGCACCACGCCGGCAACAGCTCGGGCATCGTCGACGGCGCTGCGGGGGTGCTGATCGGTTCGCGCGCGGCCGGGGCGGCGATCGGCCTGACCCCTCGCGCCCGCATCCTCGGCATGGCCTCGATCGGCTCCGAGCCGTCGATCATGCTGAGCGGCCCGGCGCTCGTCGCCGACAAATTGCTCAAGCGGCTGCGCATGAGCCCGCGCGACATCGACCTCTACGAAGTCAACGAGGCCTTCGCGTCGGTGGTGCTGCGGATGATGCAGGCGCTCGACATACCCGCCGAGCGGATGAACGTCAACGGCGGCGCCATCGCGATGGGCCACCCGCTCGGCGCGACCGGCGCCATGTTGCTCGGCACCGCCCTCGACGAGCTCGAACGCAGCGGCCAGCGCACCGCCCTGGTGACGCTCTGCGTCGGCGGCGGCATGGGTACCGCGACCGTGATCGAAAGGGTCTGAGCCATGACGATCCAAACCTCCGACTTCAGTGAATTGCGCTTCAGTGTCGATGCCGACGGCATCGCCACCGCCCTGATCGACTCGCCCGGCCGCAGCGTCAACGCGTTGACCGAAGGGCTGCAGCACGATCTGCCGCGGCTCGCCGCCCGGCTGCGCGACGATGCGGCGATCAAGGGCCTGGTGCTCGGCTCGGCCAAGGAAACCGGCTTTTGCGCCGGCGCCGATCTGGGCGAGCTCGGCCGCACCACCTTCGCGCTCGACGAGCACTCCGACGCCGCGGCGCTGCAAAAGGCTTTCGACCTCCTCTGCAGCCTGCACCGCAATCTGCGCGAGTTGGAGACTTCGGGCAAGCCGGTCGCGGCGGCGCTCGACGGCATGGCGCTCGGCGGCGGCCTGGAACTCGCGCTCGCCTGCCATTACCGCGTCGCGTCGACGGCGCCGAAGACGCGCTTCAGCCTGCCCGAAACCGGCGTCGGCCTGATTCCCGGCGGCGGCGGCACGCAGCGGCTGCCGCGGCTGATCGGCATCGCCAAGGCGCTGCCGGTGATGCTCGAAGGCAAGCCGCTCGATGCCCAGGCGGCGTTGAAGGCGGGCATCGTCGACGCGGTGGTCGCGCCCGGCGAGACGATCGCGGCCGCGAAGGCGTGGATCCTCGCCGGCGGCAACCTCGTCCAGCCCTGGGACCGGCCCGGCTACACGGTCCCCGGCGGTGGCCCGTACGACCCGCAGGTGGCGCAGCTCTTCATGGTCGGCAACGCCATGCTGCGCAAAGGCACCTACGGCAACTACCCGGCGCAGCCGGCGCTGCTCACGGCGGTGTTCGAAGGCCTGCAGGTGCCGATCGACAACGGCTTGCGCATCGAGGCGCGCTACTTTCTGAAGACGCTCGCGTCGTGGCAATCGAAGGCGATGACGCGCACGCTGTTCCATTCAATGCAGGCGCTCGCCAAGGGCGATGCCCGGCCGGAGGGCGTGCCGCCGAGCACGGTGCGCAAGGTGGCGGTGCTGGGCGCCGGAATGATGGGCGCCGGCATCGCCTACGTGCAGGCGCAGGCCGGTATCGAGACCGTGCTGATCGACCGCACGCAGGAGGCCGCCGAGAAGGGCAAGGCCTACAGCAGGAAGCTGCTCGACAAGGCGATCGCCAAGGGCCGGTCGACGCCCGAGAAGGCCGAGGCGCTGCTCGCGCTGATCCACCCGAGCACCGATTTTGACGCCGCACGCGGCTCTGACCTGATCATCGAGGCGGTGTTCGAGGACCGCGAGGTCAAGGCCGACGTCACCCGCCGCACCGAGCCGCTGCTCGGCGCTGACGCCGTCTTCGGCAGCAACACCTCGACCTTGCCGATCACCGGCCTGGCGACGGCCTCGACGCGGCCCGAGAACTTCATCGGCGTGCACTTCTTCTCGCCGGTCGACCGGATGGGGCTCGTCGAAGTCATCCTCGGCAAGCAGACCAGCCCGGCGACGCTCGCCCGCACGATCGACTACATCGTCAAGATCAGGAAGACGCCGATCGTCGTCGGCGACCGGCGCAACTTCTACACCGGCCAGGTCTTCGGCACCTACGTCGACGAAGGCATCGCGATGCTGCTCGATGGCGTCGCCCCGGCCGTCATCGACAACATCGGCCGGGCGACCGGCATGCCGCGCGGCCCTCTCGAGCTCTACGACGACGTCTCTCTCGACACGCCGCACCATGCCGCGGTGCAGGCGAGAAAAGACCTCGGCAGCGCCTACAAGCCGCGCTTCAGCGACCCGGTGCTCGAGGCGATGGTGCTGACCCACGGGCGCCTCGGCCGCAAGAACGGCAAGGGCTTCTACGACCATCCGGAGGGCGGCGCGCCCAAGCGCCTCTGGCCGGGGCTCGCCGAGTTCGCGACGCCGACGGTCGTCGACGCCAGCGACTTCGCATTGCAGGAAGAGCTGAAGAACCGGCTGCTGTTCGTGCAGTCGCTCGAAGCCGTGCGCTGCGTCGAGGCGGGCATCGTCACCGACCCGCGTGGCTGCGATGTCGGCGCGATCCTGGGCTGGGGCTTCCCGGCCTGGACGGGCGGCCCGCTGAGCCTGATCGACGGCCTGGGCGCAGCGCGCTTCGTCGCCTTGTGCGATGGGCTCGCCGCCAAGTACGGCGCCCGATTCGAACCCCCGCCGCTGCTGCGGACCATGGCCCGCGAAGGCCGCAGCTTCTACCCGGCCGCGACGCCGGCGCCGCTGGCGGAAAAGGCCGGGTAGTTCCCGACGCATCTTCAACCCCGTTCGGGCTGAGCTTGGCGAAGCCCTCGTTGTGCGCTACCGGCCCTTCGACAAGCTCAGGGCGAACGGATCACATGTCATTGCAAGGACCCACCATGAAACCTTTCGTATTCAGCTGCGACTCCCACGTCAACGAACCCCGCACCCTCTGGCAGGACCAGCTCCCGGCGGCCATGAAGGATCGCGCCCTGCAGACGAAGAAGGACGAGAAGTACTTCTCCGTCGTCGGCAACGACAAGACGCTCTTGCGCATGCAGATCGCCGACGGCGTCTCGGGCAACGAGAAGATCGGCCGCCACGAGATCGCGCCGCGCAAGCTCGACATGCAAAAGGACGGCATCGACGCCGAGCTGATCTTCCCGACCGTCGGCCTGGTGATGAGCCGCCTCGGCGACCGCGAACTCGAAGCCGCCTCCAGCCGCATCTACAACGACTGGTGCTATGGCCATTTCGCGGAGCACCTCGACACCTTCGTGCCCGCGGCCTTGCTGCCGGTCGGTGACGTCGAGGAAGCGGTCGTCGAGTTGAAGCGGGTCATCGCCATGGGCTACAGCACGTCGATGCTGCCCGCTTCGCTGCCCGAGGGCCTGACGCCCTGGAACAGCCCGAAGTGGGACGCCCTCTGGGAGGTGGCCGCGGCGGCCGAGCATCCGCTCGTCATCCACGCCGGCACCGGCGCCGACACCGTGAAGGAGCGCGGCCCCGGCGCGGCGCTGCTGAACTACATGTACGCCGCCCGCGGCGCCTCCGACTGCATCGCCTTCCTGGTCGCCGGTGGCGCGCTCGACCGCTTTCCGAAGCTGACCGTCGTCACGGCCGAAGCCGGTGCGTCCTACCTGTTCCAGCTGTCGGAGCTGTTCGACGAGATCTATCCGGCGCACCTGCACTACGTCAACCCGAAGCTGAGCAGGAAGCCGAGCCAGATCATCCGCGACCAGGTCAAGGCCTCGTTCACGCA
>CAXTDH010000347.1:0-4354 GCA_964242405.1 uncultured Rhizobacter sp.
CCTGGTCGTGATCAACCTGGTCAAGCCGGGCGTCGGGATGAACATCGACGCCGGCTCGCTCGACACCAAGTGCATCGCCGCCTACACCAAGCCCGGCCAGATGGCGTCGACGACCGACTTCCTGATGAACGTCATCCCGAACACGGTGGTCGACGCGTTCGCGAAGGGCGAGATCCTGCAGGTGCTGCTGTTCGCGGTGCTGTTCGGCTTCGCGCTGCACAAGTTCGGCGGCCGCGGCACGCTGGTGTTCGACTTCATCGAGAAGTTCTCGCACGTGCTGTTCACGGTCGTCAACTACATCATGAAGGTCGCGCCGATCGGCGCGTTCGGCGCGATGGCGTTCACGATCGGCAAGTACGGCGTCGGCTCCCTGGTGTCGCTGGGCGCATTGATGGCGACCTTCTACACGACCTGCCTGCTCTTCATCTTCGTCGTGCTGGGCGCCATCGCCCGCGCCAACGGCTTCTCGATCTGGAAGTTCATCAAGTACATCAAGGAGGAGTTGCTGATCGTGCTCGGCACCTCTTCGAGCGAAGCGGCGCTGCCGCGGATGATGGTCAAGATGGAAAACCTGGGCGCGAAGAAGTCGGTCGTCGGCCTGGTGATCCCGACCGGCTACTCCTTCAACCTCGACGGCACCTCGATCTACCTGACGATGGCCGCCGTCTTCATCGCCCAGGCGACCAATACGCCGATGACGCTGACGCAGCAAATCACGTTGCTGGCGGTGCTGCTCCTGACATCCAAGGGCGCGGCAGGCGTCACCGGCAGCGGCTTCATCGTCCTGGCCGCCACCTTGTCGGCGGTCGGCCATGTGCCGGTGGCCGGTCTGGCGCTGATTCTCGGCATCGACCGGTTCATGTCGGAGGCTCGGGCGCTGACCAACCTGGTCGGCAACGGCGTCGCGACCATCGTCGTCGCCCGGTTGACCGGCGATCTCGACAGGGCACGCCTGCAGCGCGAACTCGACCATCCGACCGCCATCGAGTCGGATGAGCCGGAAGTCGAGTTCGACCAGTCCGAGGCGCGGATGCCGGCGTCATCCGGCACGGCGACGATCGCCACGGGAACGACACGGGCCGCGACGCGTGCACCGGTCTGAAGTCAACAACCACAACAGAAGGAGGAAGAGCAATGTCGACACAACAACGAGTGGTGCTGGTCACCGGTGGCATGGGCGGTCTGGGCGAATCGATCTCGACCAAGATGGCCGACGCCGGTTACAGGGTCGTCGTCACCTACTCGCCGGGCAACACCAAGCACGCGGAGTGGGTCGCCGACATGAAAGCGCGCGGCTACGAGATGCTGGCGGTGGCGTGCGATGTCGCCGACCTGGACTCCTGTACGCGCGCCGTCGGCGAGGTTCAGGGGAAGGTGGGCGCGGTCGACGTGCTGGTGAACAACGCCGGCATCACCCGCGACATGACCTTCAAGAAGATGGACAAGGTCAACTGGGACGCGGTCATGCGCACCAATCTCGACAGCCTGTTCAACATGAGCAAGCAGGTGGTCGACGGCATGGTGGAACGGAACTGGGGCCGGGTGATCAATGTGTCCTCGGTCAACGGCTCGAAAGGCGCGTTCGGCCAGACCAACTACTCGGCGGCAAAGGCCGGCGTGCACGGCTTCACCAAGGCGCTGGCACTCGAGGTCGCCAAGAAAGGCGTCACGGTCAACACCATCTCGCCGGGCTACATCGGCACCAAGATGGTCACGGCGATCCCGGAGGAGGTGCTGAGCACCAAGATCCTGCCGCAGATCCCGGTCGGGCGGCTCGGCCGGCCGGAGGAAGTGGCGGGATTGGTGATCTACCTCGCGTCCGAGGAGGCCGCGTTCGTCACGGGTGCCAACATCGCGATCAACGGCGGCCAGCACATGCAGTGACGCCGCTGTCACGCGGCTTCAACACAGTGCGTCTATCCTCGGGTGATTCGGCTTCGCCGAGAGTCACCCGGGGATGCGAATGAAGAAGACAGCCGTGCTCGCGGTGCTCACCGCCTTTTCCTCCGTCGCAACCGCGCAGACGCAGGTGCTTCTGTTCGGTGTGGTGGACGAAGCCGTTCGCTATGTCGACAACGGCGGCCAGCACCTCTACTCGCTCGCGAGCGGCGGCATCAACACCAGCCGCCTCGGCTTTCGCGGCACCGAGGAGCTGGGCGGCACCTTCAAGGCCGGCTTCTGGCTCGAAGCGGGGATCAACGCCGACACCGGCACTTCGTCCGATGCGACGACTTTCTTCAACCGGCGCTCGACGGTCAGCCTTTTGGGCGACCTGGGCGAGTTGCGGCTGGGGCGCGATTACACCCCCACTTACCTCGGCTACACCGAGTACGACGCCTTCACCGACAACGGCGTCGCCGCGTCGGGCAAGTTCGACTCCAGTCTCGGCAGCACCCGGCTCAACAACGCCCGGCTGAGCAACCAGGTGATGTACCTGCTTCCGACCGGGCTCGGCGGTGTGTACGGCCGTGCCGCCGTTGCCGCCGGCGAGGGTGTGAGCGGCGGCAAGTACGCCGGTGGCCGGCTCGGCTTTGCTGGAGGCCCGCTCGACGTCTCGGTGTCGTACGGCCAGAACTGGGTGACGCCGGTTCGCGGAGACCATCGGTTTCGCGTCTTCGACCTCGGCGCCACCTACGACTTCAAGGTCGTCAAGCCACTGGGCTACTACACCCTCACTCGCTTCGCCGGCCAACGGATTGCCACCTTCAGCCTGGGCGCCCTGGCGCCGGCCGGCCCCAACGGCCAGCTCAAGGCGCAGTACACACGGGCGAACGTCTCCGGCAGCAACCCGGCCAGCGGCGCCAGCATCGATGCCAACGACGCGCAACAGTTCGCCGTGGGCTACATCCACAACCTGTCGAAGCGCACGGCCCTCTATACGACCGCAGCCTACGTGAAGAACAAGGGCAACGCGACCTTCGCCGTGGCTACCGCCCCCACCCTCGCGCTCGGCAGGAGTTCCAAGGGCGTGGAGGCCGGCATCCGCCACTCGTTCTAAGCCGCCGCCGGCCGCGTCGGGTCGCCCGCCTCCGGGCGGCCTCGACAGTCGTTCAGCGCCCGGTCTCCTTCAAGTAAATGGCGCGCGCCGCGACCCCGGTGCCGGCGAAGTCGCTGAAGACGCCATCGACGCCGGCACGAAAGAAGGCGAGGAGCTCGGCCGCCGGGTCGCCCTTGTAGACGCCTGCCAGGTACTTCGCCTCGTTCCGGAACGTGTAGGTATGGACGAAGAGCCCCGCCTCGTGGGCGTCGGCGACCAGGCTCGTGGGCACGGCGGAATCGACGGCCGAAAACGCGCCGGTCGGGCCGGTCAGCTTCATGACCTGCGGTTTCCAGGGGCCGATGCCGTCGGCGTAGGTCTTGATGTCGGCCAGGCCGGCCGGCGTGAGCATCGCGCCGAAATAGCGGCCATCACCGGAGAGCGTCCAGCTGTACGGCCGGCCGTCGACGAAGTTGTAGACGTCGTTGGTGGCGTAGATCATCGCGCCGGTCTTGTAATCCACATCGTTGCCGTCGATCAGCTGGACCAATCGGGTCGCCAGCCCGATCGAGCGCATGTACTTGAGGCTGGACGGGTCGAAGCTCTGGACGAAGATCGATGCCGTCCTGCTGTTCAGGTCGTTGTCCTTGACCAGCTTGACGATGGCGTCCTCGAACGGGTGGCTGCCCGTACCGCAGCCGTTCGCGATCGCCTGGGCGTTGTTCCAGTACGGGTTCTTCGCCTCCGGGTAGACGCTGATCGTCCGCCCGGTCGACGTGCTTTTCGCCTTGGCGATGTCGATGATCTCCTGCATGGTCAGCACCGGCACCTTGCCGTTGAGCGCCGTCGGCCGCTCGGAAGCGGCGTCGTAGGTCGTGCCGCCGATCAGGCTCTTGAGCTCGGCGACCGTGAAATCGGTGATCGACCAATCGCCGGTGTGGTCCTCGCCGTCGACGACGAGCGACCTGAGCACCGACGTCGGATCGGTCAAGTCCGTCAGGTACTTCGCCGGCCCGCCAAAGGTGGCGAGCGAATAGGTGACGTCGACCAGCCGGCCCGGCGTCGTGCGCTTTCGCGAGGCCAGCCCGGCGTTCGTCAGTGCAACCGTGGAGATGTTCGTGTTGTCGCTCAGCCAGGGGTTGTGGCGGGCGACGAGCACGCAATCCTTGGTCAGGTGCAGATCCTCCTCCAGCGAGTCGGCCCCGGCATCGGCGGCGCCCTCGTAGGCGGGACGAGTCTCCTCGGGGAAGAGCCCGGGCAAGCCCCGATGGCCGATCACCAGCGGAACAGCGCCGTCGAGCGTCTGGAGCGGCAACGTGTCGTCGTCGTCGTCGCCGCCACAGGCACTGAGGGCGACGAGGGCCGACGCCACCGTAC